>NZ_JAGWCX010000001.1:0-132951 GCF_020657775.1 Clostridioides sp. ZZV14-6345
TCCAGTTACTGCAACAGCAGTATTAGGATTAAAGTAATACTTTTTACCATCAATTGTTTGCCATCCAGTAGCTGCAACAGCAGTATTAGGATTAAAGTAATATTTTTTACCATCAATTGTTTGCCATCCAGTTACTGCTTTTGAGTTATTATCAAAGTAATATTTTTTGCCATTTATAGTTAAAAATTTATTTTGGTAAACTATAGCTTGACCTTCTAGGTTATTATTATAAGTATTAGCAGGTGCAAAATATTCAAATCCATTAGAGCCACTAAATACACCTATTTTCATTATACAATCACTATCAAAATAAAAATGTTTACCATCAATAGTTTTATAACCAGTAAAAGCAATAGCTGTATCAGTATCAAAATAGTATCTACTACCATTAATAGTCTGCCAACCTTTTGAGATGATAGCAGTGTCAGGATTGAAATAATACTTATTGTTATCAATTACTTGTAATCCGACTACAGCAATGCTGGTACTAGGGCTAAAGTAGTATTTCTTACCATCAATAGTTTGCCATCCAGTTACTGCTTTTGAACTAGAGTTGAAATAGTGTAGATTTCCATTAAAAGTTAAGAATTTATTTTGATAATTTATAGCTTGACCTTCTGTGTTACTAGCCGTATTAGCAGGAGCAAAATACTCAAATCCGTTTGGTCCTTTAAATACACCTATCTTCATTACACCATCACTACCAAAATAATTGTGTCTACCACTAATGGTTTTATAACCAGTATAAGCTGCACCGCTATTGATATCAAAATAATATTTTTTACCACTTATAGTTTTCCATCCAGTTACTAAGTTAGATTCTATAGGATCAAAGTAGAATAATGAATTATTTATATTGATTAATCCTTTAACCAATTTACTAACTTCATTATAGTAATAAGTTTTATTACCTATTGTTTTAAACCCTAAATGGTCTCTATCTAATTCATTTTCAGAATTAAATGATTTAAAATTACTCATTATATATTCTAAAGATAAGTCTTTAATATCTTTAAAATCTATACTCATTTTATTAAATGACTGAACGTTAGATAAAATATCTTTAAGTCTTATTTTTTGTAATATTTTTTTATTACTTTCTTCTAAATATCTAGATAAAATAAAGTCACATCCTTCTGTAGACCATTCATACTCAAAAGAAGAACTATCCAAATTTATATTTACTTTTTTGTGGAATGTATTAGGGTTAAGAACTATAATCTCAGGGTAGTAATCATTTGAATAATAATTAGTTTTAATATTTATTAAACTTGTATATAAATTAGGGGCAATCAATATTTTATTGATGTATCTATCTATTCCATATAGAGGTTCATAAGAAAAATCTAGTGAAGTAGATATATCTTCACCTGTATCAATATTGTATATAGGTTCTACTACAAGGTTTTTACCATTTCCACTAAATATAGAGCTTTTAGATGCTGCTGTTTTCCATTGCCCAAAATATATGTCTATATTTTTATTATTGTCACAAATAAATTCTACATATCCAAGATTAGTTTTTCCATTAAGAACAAAGTATTTATCAACTACAAAGTTTATATTCTTAACTCCAAATAATTTCCAGAACTGTATCTTATCCAAAAATAAGTTCATAAAATTAGAAGTATTGTAGTTTCCATCTGAATTTTTTACAAAATCAAGGAAAGATAAGTATACAGATTCATCTAAATATAATCCATTTACTTTTACTTTATTTTTACCTATTAAGGAAATAGAGAACTCTATACTTTTATCAGTATTATTATCAACATAGTATTTTCCTGTTATAGTATTAATATCATCTTTTATAAATACATTTATATTCTCTGCAACAAAGTCTTTACTATTAAACTCTAGTGTACTGCCATTATAAGATTCTAATATATTTTTATTGTCTTTTTTATAATGTATTATGCTTTTTTGGCTTGTTCTAGATATAGCTCCAAAATATTTATTATTAGATTCATCAGTGTAATTGTACGCTATATTCTTAACATCTAGACCTAGAATATTAATTTTCTCAATAGTATTAGATAAATTAGATATCAAATAATCTTTATCTCCAGACAATAATAAACTATAAGATTTTGCAACAAGGTTTACTTCTATCATTAAGCTAATTTTATCGTCTAACTCACAAGTCAAGAATATATATCTCTCTTTATTGTCTATATCCCCTGAAAAATCTATTGTTTGATTACCTATAATAAGTTTATTTTTATTTATATCAATTTTACTTAAAATATCTTTTCTTAAGTTTCCTTTTTTAATAATTCCATTTTCTATAGATATTTCTCTTACTTCATTATCAATATTAAATATCCATAAATCATCTTTAGATAAATTTATATTCGTTGATATTGGATATGAAGATAATAATAAAGAGTAAGTTCCTCCTGCTCCCTCAAATGAATAAGATAATTTGTTTCTAATTTCGTCAGTAGTTATAGTTGGCATTATGAAGTTTCTAGTATCTTTATCTAATTTAATTTTAACATTTGTATCTTCATACACTGGTTTTAATGTAGTTATTGCAAAATCGAAAAATGCATAGAATCTCCAGTAAAATTTGCCTGGATTTAAATCTCTTATTGAATCAAGTAATTTAGTTCCATTATTTTCTAATGACCTTAAACCTGGAACTGCTCCAGTTTCCCACCAAAATAATCTTGAAGGAGCATTAGGTAACATCATTAATTTTTTTGAAAAATCTAAATTTTCTGTTTGCATACCTATTGCAGAATAAACTGATAATGGAGGAATATAAGAATTTATATATGGAGATGAGAAAAAGTGGTCTATATTACCAGTTACTGTGTGTCCTGAGCCACCCTCCATTGATAATATATTACATGTTCCTAATTTTATTGCATTAGTATTAAAATCTACTTCTGATATTACTAAATCATCAATAGGAACTAAAATTTTATCATCTTCTGTTTTAAAAGGACCATATTTTTTAGATTCAGCCAAATGGTTAAAATAGTTTACTACTGAAGTTGCCTTATCATGTAATATTAATTCATTATTAACTAATGAAGGTATTCCTGCAGATATACCAGCTATAGGTAATAAGAAAATAGTAAATTCAGCACCTATTCCAATAATTGAAGATATTGTTGCAGCAATAGATAGTGACATATTTACTGCCAAAACACCTACCTTAGCCTCTAGCTCTTTTTTTAGCAATGGGTCATGTTCGTCTAATAATTCCTTAATTGCTGCACCTAGGTTTACTCCATCTAATATAGTAGATACAATAGGTATCCCCTCTGTTATAGTAGGTAGTACATTTATAGTCTCATTTACTGCATTTGATATTAAGTTTAATAATTGGATAGAGTCATATATAGTGTTTAACCCTGTACTAAATAGTTGAGCATAGAGTTGAACCTTAACTGAAGTACTTAAACCATTTAATACATCTTTATTACTACTATAATCTATTAATGATTGAATAAAAAATGCTGCATTTAATGTATTAACTTGAGATACATGGTCTAATTCTACATTATATATTAAATTACCATTAACATCTGCAACTATACTATTTTTTATAGTACTTATCTCTTTTGTAATATGCTCGCTATATTCTGAAAAAATTTCTTTTTCTGTCTGTACATAAACTGATTCACCATTACTTTTGTTAATAAATCTTACAGAGTAAGTTGAATTATTTTTTGAGATATCTTCAAAAGATACTAAATACCTATCATCTAAATTATTTAATTTTTTTAATTCATGTAATTCATCAGATACATTTTCAAGTAGATTGAACTCATTTATTAAATCATCTATAGAGTTGTGAATTATATTTCTAACAGGTTCTAATTTTTCATAATAAATATGATCTCCAATAGAGGACTCAACATCAAGTTTAAGATTACTTAAGATAGATTTCACATCAGGATTAATACTTGTATCAAGTAACAATGTTTTTATATCCTCTGATATTGATGCTAATTTTGGAATATTTTTAGATTTTGCTTTTAGTTTATTATCTATCGGATCTAGGAAGATATATTCTTTACTAGATAAATCCCTCATAATAGCTTCCTCTTTATTTACCCATTTACCTGAATGAGCCAGTAGTTCTTTCCTTCCCTTGCTATTAATCCTTACTTCATATTGATTTGCTCCTATAGTAATAGAATCTTTATTTACACTAGGTAAAGTGGAAGTAATTTTGTCCATGATTCTTAATAGTAATTTGCCAGGATAAGTTTCTCCAATATTAACATCATAACTAAACATATTACATCCAAGCAGGTTTACTTCTACACTTTTAGGCGATATATCTAATTTTATGATATCTAAAAATGAACTTATCTCATTAGAAAGTGAATCCACACTTAATTTAGCAAATTCGTTTGTGTTAAATTCGTCTTTACCATGTCCAATAAAGGTTACTTTTATTTTTTCCTTATTTTTTAACCTTTCAGGTATTCTATATTTATTTAATTCTAAAATAGATTTTCCATCACCACTTAAAAAGTAACTTTTTGCACTTTCATTCATATTTCGTTGTATTATAATGCTATTTTCAGGATTTTTAGAAAATAGATTACATGCTGATTCGTAACTTATATCATCTCCTTGTAGTTGTATGATATAGTGAACATAATTTTTACTTCCAGTTTCTTTTATATTATTTGATGGAATTTTATCATTTAATAAATAGCTTTTGTTAATAATAGTATTTTTATTAAAATCTATTCCACTATCTTCAGAAAGAGAGCCTTGAGTATAATCTCTTACATATTTCTCAAATTCATATTTTACATCTGCATGCTTAAGTCTCCATAAACTATCTGTTTCCTGTTCTGTAAGTTGGGATATACTATCTGCTGGGAATTTAAATTCCATTATGCCTGGTTTTAATACACCTGCTTCTACAGTGTTTTCTTGGAATTCCATAAAATCATAGTAAGCTGTTACGTAAGCTCCTGGACCACTTAAACTTATTGTAGAGGTAGCACCTGGCATAAAACCTACTTCTAAATATCTTGATATTTTATTTAAAAATGTATAGTTTTTTTGAAGCTCTGAATTAGCTAATGACTTATTGAAAATTGTATTCGTCTCAGAGAAGTTAGTGCCAGATTCTATAGCTGGGTTAAGGTGTTTATTTAAAATTTGATATCTGTTTTTTATTTGTTCTATTACTAGGTTGGTAAGATATGAATCTTTTTTTGATATCAATCCTTGATTTATAACACTGCTGAAAACGAAAGTTGCTTTAAGGTCAATATCAGATAAATTTAAATTTCCTAACTTGGAAAATATCTCTGATTTTTCACTTTTACTTTCTATAATGATTTTAAATTTATCTTTTAATTGTTGATCAAGTTTATCAAAATTTGCTGATGTATAATTATTTATATATTTCTTATACTTCATAATAGCCTCTAATTTTATCTGTTCCCAAGTGTCTGATGCTATAGAATCAGGTCTAGATATTGTCTGAAATAAATCAGATTGTATACCTGGAAGCATATCAACATCTAAATATACTCCTCCAAATTTCTTTAAGACTAATAATCTTACTACATCAGATGCTGCAGCTAGATTTCCATGATTTAACAATTCCTGATTATAAATACTTAATAACTCTTGTTCTGTAAACAAGTTATTAGATCTGATATCTATCCCATTGTTACTATTTATTTTTTTCAAAGAATTTGTTCTATAGGATTCTAGTACACCTGCGTCTTTACTATATTCATCTACTAGATGAGACTTTATAATATCATCTATTGTAGGTACTGTAGGTTTATTGATTTCAGATTTATAATAAGCTATGAATCTCTTTTGTCTATCATATATAAATTCCATTCTTTTTTGGTAAAATAGCATATAATCAAATTGAGGATCTTGAATATCTTTTTCTAATAACTGTAATGATTCAATGGTAGAAGACTCAACTATAGCCTTTTTTAGTGTATTAACTAAAAATGCTTCGCCATCATACCATAGTTTAGTACTATATTCTGCATTAATATCAGTCCATTGCTTTATATATTCAAGAGCAACATCACTGACTTCTCCTCCTATCCATACAAAATGTAAATTCTTTTCTACAGGACTTGTATTTGAATTTTTAATGAGGATTACTTCCTCTGATATATCTTCTTTTAAATCAGAGAGTGCTTTATTTCTACTTGAATTCTCATATTTCTTCATGAAAACATCAATTGATTCACTTAATTTTTTTAATTGTAGATATTTTTCCTCACTATTGTTTGTAACTAACTTATTATATTCATCTAAATTGTTTAATATAGTTTTATACTCATCTTCTTTTGCTTTAACGCTAAATGCTAGTAGTATTAACTCTGTTCTAGATATTAAAGGCATAAGAACCTCCTCGTATTATTATTTTTGATAAAGTAAAGTATATCATTTGGCTTTATATTGTTAAAATTTTCACATCTCCAAATAATAACTCATTAATTAAATAAAGTATCCATGTTTTAAGCCTACTTTAAATTGATTTTCTTGTTTTAAACTTTGAAAATAAATCTTATACACTTCTTGTGTTGATGCTAATTTCAAAATATCACTTTCTGTTATAACAACTCCTTTCTATTTAAAAAAATAAATTAATATTAATTTTTTATGATTTAAGTTTTCATATTTAACTCACTTCCTAACATTTTAATCTAAAGACACTCAACTAGTTAATTGACTCTTCTATTATATAAAGAGGTTATCTTATAGAAATCTGTAAACCTATTTTATATTTTTTTAATATTTTTTATTTCTTTATATATTTTTTCTGTAACTTTTAATCTATCAGTTAAATCCTTTATTAAAATTTGATAATTATTTTCTCTATTGCTTTGCCTTTCATCAAATATTTTTTGTGTTTTTATTATATAAAAAATTAAAAAAATACTTAAAACAGACCATATACCTTGCGTTGATGCTAATTTCAAAATCTCACCTTCCATTATAACAACTCCTTTTTATTTCCTTAAAATCTCTGTTTTTTCTAAATAAGCATTAAGATACATTATATTTCCATAATATTCTATAAATTAAAACTTTTCTTTAGAATGTTTTTTTAATTAACTAACTTTTTTCAATAGTGTCTCAAAACAAATAAAAATTCTTGTAAATCATTTACTGAATTACTTTTTGATAAAATAATTAATTCATAAAAGGACTTTTCATATAATCACCTCTCTTATAGTTATAATGATGACTTTTTTTGAATTTTGACAACATGTATTAGAAATTAAGCATTATAATTGTAAAAAATATAAAATAAAATTATTTAAAAATACATTAATTTAAATGATTTAAAAGACAATTTTGTTTAATTCATATGTTATAAGTATTAAAATATTCTGTTACTGTAAAAACATAAAAAAGGTGAACTACTGTGGACTCATTGTAGCTCACCTTTTTATTGGTAAATCTCCTTACTAGATAGAACACTTTATAAAAATATATTCATATCAAGCCTTTTATAATTTAAGTTTTCATATCTATTCACTTGCCAATATTTTAATTTGAAGATATTTGGTTAGTTAACTTGCTCTTCCATTAAATAAAAACGTACTTTGATACAAGTATGTAAATCTAATTTAGGTTTTTATATATATCTTCTATATCATTTTAGTCTATTGGTTAAATTAACTATTAAAATTTGGTATTTATTCTCTCTATTATTTTATATATTTCAAAATATTTTTTTGCTTTTATCCTATAAAAAATTTTTAAATGTAATACAAACTTTGTGTTAATGTTAGTTTCAAAAATTCTTTATCTATACATTTAAATATTTTTTATAATCATTTTTTATTTTTTTAAAGGCTCTATTTTTAGCCTTATTAACAGCTTGTCTTGATATCTTTAATTTCATAGATATTTCTTTGTCAGAATAGCCTTTTAGATATTTATAAAAAATAACTTTCCTTTGAATGCCAAATAATTCTTTAAAAATGTATTCATAGAAACAAATACTTTCTTCAAAACAACATTTATCTAACTGAATATTAATATTCAATATATTTTCATCAAATTCTACAAATTTAAATTTTGTTTTAGAATATTTTTTAGACAACTCAAAGGTTTTATTAAGCAATGATTTATGAATATATTTGACTATTACACCGTCATTTTTCATATTAAATTTTTCTAAATCCATTTTTTTTAGTAGTTCAATAAAAAATATTATTAAATCTGTATTCCCTTCTTCATAATGTAAAAATTTACTAAGTTTTTTCAGTAATGGCTCAAAAGTAAATAAAATTTCTTGTAAATCCTCTACTGAATTTCTTCTTGATGAAATAATTAGTTCATAAAAAGATTTTTTCATATAATCACCCCTCTCGCACTTATTTAAGGATGATTTTTTTTGAATTTTGACAACATATATTCAAAATTAGTTATTACATTTGTAAAATAGGAATAATATCTTGCAAAAAATATAAAAATTAAAATATTTGAAAATACATTAATTTAAAAGTTTATTTTGAAATACATTATTAAACTAATAAATAAGTCATATGAGAATAGTAATGAGATTATATGAAAACAATAAATAAATTATATATGAATAATAAAGATATTATATGAAAATAATTATTTTTTAAAAACACTACAAAAGTAAAATTTTTATTGATGTAGTATAAAAGGTTTATATTATGTAAATATATGAAAACTATTATTTTTCTTGATTTTCAATTTTTATTGTAAATGGTGAATTGTTATGAATAGATATATTATTATTTGATAATGATACTAGTTTTTAAATAGAGTAAAAAAATAGGATAAACAATGTATTGTTAAATGAAGAATTTGAGATGGATACCACAGAAGAAAGAATAAGAGATTGTATTAAAATTTAAGGTATTAATTAAAAAAGAAATAATAAAAAATAGCATCTAAAAATCTAAAAATGGAGTTGAACTTAAAATTTGATTAGAAAAAATCAAATTTGAGCCAACTCCATTTTATAAAAATTTATTATTCTATTAAGTTATATTTATGGTTTTGCTTTTGGAGTAAATACTACTGACATAAGATAGCCAAAAAATATAGCTGCGGCTATTCCACCAGCTGTAGCAGTTGTACCTCCTAGAAAAATACCTAAAAATCCATCACTTTGAATTGACTTTATTACCCCTTTAGCAAGTGAATAACCAAATCCTATTATAGGAACTGTTGCACCTGCTGATGCAAACTTAACTAATGGCTCGTAAAGACCTAGAAAAGTTAAAACTACACCAGTTGTTACATATGTTACCATAACATATGGAGTTTGCATTTTAAAATAATCCATCATTACTTGGGCTATTAAACATATAATTCCACCTACAATAAATACTCTTACATAGTCCATTAACATATATATCACTTCCTACTCGTTTACTATTACTACTGCATGTGCAACACATGGTATTGTCTGCTTTTGTAGTGTACTTGTTGGTGAAAGTAGTGCTCCTGTTGATACAAGCATTACTTTGTTAAATTCTTTTTTTCTCAACTTCTCATATATATATCCTGCAAATACTGTAGCTGAACATCCACATCCACTTCCACCACAATGGACATCTTGTTCTTTAAGATTAAACATTTCTATACCACAGTCAGTATAACATTTTGATATATCTACGCCCTTTTCTTTTAAAAAGTCTTCTGTTATCTGCTTTCCAAGAGTACCTAAATCTCCAGTAGCAATTATATCAAAGCTATTTGGGTCATCATTCGTGTCTTCAAAATAAGAATATATGGTATCTATTGCTGCTGGAGCCATAGCTGGTCCCATATTATTACCATCATCAATACCTTTATCTATTACTTTACCAACTGTAACATACTTCACCTTTGGACCTTCTCCATTAGAAGCTAATAATACACTTCCTGCTCCTGTAACTGTCCATTGAGCTGTCATTGGCTTTTGATTTCCAAGTTCTAGTGGAAATCTAAACTGTCTTTCTGCTGTACAATAATGGCTTGATGTACCTGATAGTACTAAATCTGCAAAACCACCATCTATAAGCATAGAACCTATACAAAGACCTTCTGCCATTGTAGAACAAGCTCCATATATACCTAAAAATGGAATGGCTAATTCTCTTGCTGCAAATGATGCTGGTACTATTTGATTTATTAAATCTCCACCTAGCATATAATTTACATCTGTCAGTTTCTTTCCTGCCTTTTGTATAGCTTTTTGAGATGCAGTTTCTACCATTTTACTTTCAGCTAATTCCCAAGTTTTTTCACCATATAAATCGTCAGTCATAATCATATCAAAATAATCCTTTAGTGGCCCTTCACCTTCCTTAGGACCAACTATAGTTCCAGTTGATATTATTGTTGGTTTATTTTCTAACTTGACTGTTCTTTTTCCAATTCTTTTATTTTTCATATTTTCACACCTTTTTAATTTTGCATTTTACTATTTAATTTTTTAATATTAATTAAAATCTGCATGTTTATTGTCTAATTAACTACTTTCATAGTTATTCTTTACCTTTTATAGCTTCTTTGTAATTAATAAAATTTAAATTAAATAATACTCCTCTAAAACATCTTAAAAATATAATAAATAATTCCACATAAAATAGAAGAGCCTATACCATAAACTAAAACTGGCCCTGCAATTTTAAATAAGTTTGCACCTACACCTAACACATAACCTTCTCTTTTATACTCCATTGCTGGAGATACTATAGAGTTAGCAAAACCTGTTATTGGAATTATAGAACCAGCTCCAGCTCTTTTTCCTATTAGGTCATAAACTCCTAGCCCAGTTAAAAATGCCCCTATAAATATTAGTGTTATTGATGTTGCAGAACTAGCACCTAATTTATCAAGACCTCCTACTTTCATGTATAAATCATTTATTGCTTGCCCTATCATACAAATAATTCCACCTACAATAAATGCAAGTGTATAGTTTTTTAAATATGTAGGTTTTGGGCTTATTTGGTCTACATATTTTTTATAATTTTTATCCATACTAAACACCTCTCTAAAGTATTATTTGTTAATTTTAAAAAAATAAACCTATTATTTATTTTGACTGTTTAAAGTTTTGTCAAAAAATAAAAAAGATGCCTGATAAAGAAAAAATTTATTTTCTCATAAAGACACCTTATTTTTATTATTTTTTATTAATAATTTAAAAACTTAACATAAAAAGTTATTACAACTTATTTTAGTAATACCTTTATTATTTTTTGTTATTCTACACATCCTTGTTATTCTACATATCATAAGTACTCTCATGATATATATTCTTTTAACTTAGACAACACTTTTTTCTCTATCCTAGATACTTGAACCTGTGATATATTAAGCATTTCTCCTATTTCACTTTGAGTCATATCTTCAAAGTATCTGAGAACTATTATTTGGCGTTCTCTCTTATCTAATCTTCCAAGTATGTCTTTTAACAATATATTATCCACTACTTTTTCTTCTTCACTTTCTCCTTTCATGCTTATTTTATCAATAAGACATATTGGAGAACCTTCCTCTTCATGAATAACTCCTTGCAAATACTCAACGTTGAAATTAGCTTCCATAGCCATTACTAAATCTTCTTTTTCTACATCTATTGCTTTAGCTAATTCTTCTATACTCGGTTCTCTACCTAATTTTTTGGTTAAAGCTTCACTTTCCATCTTTGCCTTTACAGCTATTTGCTTTAAAGACCTTGATACTTTTATCATACCATCATCTCTTAAGTATCTCTTTATTTCACCTAAAATCATTGGTACTGCATAAGTAGAGAATTTTACATTAAATTTTGGGTCAAATTTATATATTGATTTTATTAAGCCTATAGAACCTAACTGAAATAAATCTTCTCTATCATATCCTATATTTAAAAATCTAGATACAACGCTCCTAACTAGACCTAAATTGCTTGATATTAATATTTCTTTTGCCTCTTCATCTCCATTTTGAACTTTTTCAATAAGTTCTAGAGTCTCTTCATGACTAAGAAGAGGTTTTTTTTCTTCTCTGGCAACAGTTACTTCCATAATAAAACCTCACTTTTGGACTTTATTTAGGCACATTTATTTTTTTAGTCATTTCAATTCTAGTCCCATTATCTTTTACAGAACTTACCTCTACATCGTCCATAAAGCTTTTCATTACTGTGAATCCCATTCCTGATCTATCAAGTTCTGGTTTTGATGTATAAAGTGGTTCCATTGCCTTCTCCACATTTTCTATTCCATACCCTTCATCTTCAACTATAATCTTTATAGTATTTCCTTCTATCTCACATCTTAAGAAAACAAACTTAGAACTGTCCTCTTCATATCCATGTATTATAGCATTTGTAACAGCCTCAGAGACAGCAGTTTTTATATCTACTAATTCATCTACTGTTGGGTCTAACTTAGCTGCAAAGGATGCTACTATAACTCTTGCTAAACTTTCATTTTCAGATATTGCCGAAAATTTAACTTCCATAATATTATTCATCACATACTCCTCCCTACAAAGAACTTAGAGCTTCTTCATACGTATCATAAATGCCAATAATTTTATTTAACCCAGATAAATCAAAAATCTTCTTAACTCGTGAACTTATATTAATTACTGAAACTCGTCCCCCTTCATTAGAAATCTTTTTATATCTACCTATGATGACACCTATACCTGAAGAATCCATAAAATTAATATTTTCAAAATTAAATACAACATTTTTAACTTGATTTACACTTAATAAGTTATCTATTTCTTCCCTTATTTCATTGGCTACATGGTGGTCTAGTTCTGAGCACATAAATTCTATGTATAGATTCTTATGTTCTAAGGAATAATTTACCATCAAAATCCCTCCTTCAATAGTTTTGTAAAAATAGTAACTTTTAATCAATTCTATAATTGTATTTCTATTCCTTCAATGAAATTTAACTAGTTTTGTCGTATTATTTCTACCATGCTTTCATTATATGTTACCTGACCACCAAAATCTGATATACCAGTATCTGTCAAACTATTAGGATTCCCATGTTTCTTCCACCAACCAACATACATTTTTACTATATAATTACCTACTCCATCATCTATACTTATTTGTACATTTAATTTTGATTTTTTTGACCTTAACATCACAATATCTTTATCCTTAATACCTATTTTTTTAGCCATGCTTTGATTTATATATGCTTGAGCTATAGATTCTTTATCCATAAAATGTTGGCTAAATAAAGTATCTGCATGATGATTAGTTAATAATCTAAAAGAAATATTTTCATTTTTCTCTTCTATTTTTTTAGGTTTATTACTTATATATACTGGTGTTGGACTTATTCCCAAATTTTTTATCCTTTCTGAATAAAGCTCGTATTTTCCAGATGGAGTCTCAAACTTCTTATCCTCCCAAGCAACAGGATTATGTATAGTAAAATAACTATTTTTAAGTTTTTCTATATCTATGTTTTTATCAAAATGTTTAAGTGGTTCAATCACTTTCTCTAGATATTCTTTCTTCTCTACAAATGGATAATTTTTTATTCCCATCTTTTTAGCTAGTTCCATAAAGAAGTAATATTCATCCATCAATTTATGTGCTGGCTTTACTGCTCTTTCATTATAGGTTATATATGGATTAGCCATTGAGCTATAAATTATATCTTCACTCTCTAGTGTATTTGTACAAGGTATAAACAGGTCACATAAAGTAGCTGTATCAGTCATAAACAAATCAAAACATACTTTAAATTCAATTTTTGAAAACACCCTCTCCAATTCTACTAAATCTGGCAGTTGATTCAGCATATTACTTTTAGTTATCACAGCCATCTTTATAGGAATATTATCTTTGATTGACTTATTAGATAAATTATACAATTCATTTGATATATAATCTGTTTTATTTGATGTTGTATCAAGTTCATCTGATACATGATTCACTTTATTTAATGCCCTATTAAGTTCATCTGATACATAATTTATTTTATTTGATGTATTTTTTAAAGATTCTTCTATAAATTTACTGATATTACTTACATAAAACTCCCTATCTTCACCATATGATTGGCTATTGTAAGGGTCAGAATTTATAACACTTGGATAAACTTTATTAGCATAGTTTACCCCTCCACCACTAAATCCGATTTGACCAGTTATAGCTCCTAAAGCATCTATAGCTCTTATTGTATTTCCACCATTTTTATATTTTTGAAGCCCATATCCAATGTTTATACTCGAATATTTGTTAGTATATAAAGCAACTAATTCTCTTATATCATTCTCTTTAACACCACATTCATCAATTAAAAAACTTAATTCCAATGAACATAAATATTTTTTATACTCTTCAAAACCAATAACATATGAGTTTATATATTCTTCATCATATAATTTATCTTCTACTATAATTTTTGCCATAGCTATAGCTAAAGCCCCATCTGTTCCAGGATTTACCTGTATGTATTTATCTGCTATTTGAGCTGTTTTTGTATATATAGGGTCAACCACTACTATCTTTATACCTTTTTCTTTAGCTTTTTTAATTATTTGCATAGTATGAATTGTAGTATATGCTGGATTTTTTCCCCACACAAATATGCTTTTACTATTTAACATATCTTCTATAGAATGACCCTTAGCTACTCCAAAATCATACTTTTGAGCATGCATCCCTGCACTCCAACATGGACCACCCTTATGTCTGCTAACACCTCCGTAAAAATTAAAAAATATATCTCCTATGTATTTTAATACAGACCCACTTCCATATTGGTCATAATGCATGACAGACTTTGATGTATACTTTTCTTTATAGTATGTAAGTTTTTCTGCCATTATTTCTAGAGCCTTATCAAAAGAAATCTCTTTCCATACTCCATCAACTTTAAGCATAGGAGTCTTTATCCTATCCTTATGATTTAATCTATCTAAATGAGCCATCCCTTTTTTGCATATAAAACCTTTTGTGTAAGGATGATTTTTATCCCCTTCAATTTTTATTACATTATTTCCTTTAGTATAAACATTAAATTTACAACAATCATAGCAATCTAATGTACATCCATGACTTAATTTTTTTATTATATCCATAAAATATCCTTCTTTCTATTTTCTTACCTTATTAAAAATTAATATATATACCATAATTTATTAAATTTTATATATTCAAAACTACAGTATATAAAACAAGAAAAGCCTTATGCTGTTAACTCTTACAGATTATCTACTATCTGTTTTGTAAACACATCAGGCTTTTTAAATATCCAATATACTATTTTATATATTTTTGTATACTATACATTATTTTTTCTTTTTATTTGCTTTTTCTATATTAATCTTATTACCTTTTATCTTAATGTCTTTCATCTTTTCAATTACTGTTTTTGCATCTTTTTTAGGTATTTCAACAAAAGTATATTTATCATATATATCTATAGTACCTACTACTTTACCTGGTATTCCAACTTCTCCAGCTATAGCACCAACTATATCTTTGGCTTGTACTCTTTGATTTCTACCAATATTGATAAACAATCTAATCATACCATCTTTAGCTCCAGTTCCACCTTTTCTATCTCCATATTCTCTTCTAGGTCTTTCTTCTATTATTTCTTCCTTCATTTCTTCACCTAGAGATAGCTTCACAAGTGCAGCAGCTATATCAACCATTGCATAGTCTTCTTCATTACAGAAACTTTCTAACCATTGTAATTGTTTAGTTAAATGTCCTTCTTCTATAGTTTGTTTAACTTGTGCAAAGAAAGTACCTACTTTTTTCTCTTCAACATCAGTTATTGTTGGTATATTATGCTTTATTAATTTAGATTTAGTATATCTTTCTATATCTTTCATCTTTCTCATTTCTTTTCCAAATACAAAAGTAAATGACATACCTTCTCTACCAGCACGACCAGTTCTACCAATTCTATGAACATAATACTCTTCATCTTGTGGTAAATCATAATTGAATACACATTCAACATCATCAACATCTATACCTCTAGCTGCAACATCAGTAGCAACAAGTATATCTATTGTACCATTTCTAAACTTATCCATTACTATATCTCTTTGAGTCTGCTTTAAATCACCATGTAATGCATCTGCAAAATATCCTCTTGCTTGTAAATCTCCTACCAATTCATCTGCTTTTCTCTTAGTATTACAGAAAACAACAGATAATTTAGGGTCATACACATCAACTAATCTACATAATACTTCTAATTTATTTGATGACCTAGTTTCTATATAGTATTGTTTTGTATTTGAAACTGTAAGTTCTTTTCTAACAACTTTTATATGTTCTGGGTCTTTTTGATATCTCTTAGTCAATTCTAAAATTCCTCTTGGCATAGTAGCTGAAAAGAAAGTTGTTTGTCTTTCTTCTGGAATCTTACTTAAAATCATCTCTATATCTTCTCTAAATCCCATATCTAGCATTTCATCTGCTTCGTCTAATATAATCATTTTTACATTATCCATTTTTAATGTTTTACGATTTATATGGTCTATTGTACGTCCAGGTGTACCTATTACAACTTGCACACCACTCTTTAGAGATTTTATTTGTCTATCTATTGGTTGACCACCATATATAGGTAATGTCTTTATTCCGTACGAATACTTAGCTAGTTTTCTTATTTCTGTTGATACTTGTATTGCAAGCTCTCTTGTTGGACAAAGTACTACAGCTTGTAAACTTCTATTATTTGGGTCTATTGTTTCTAGTATAGGTATACTAAAAGCGGCTGTTTTTCCCGTACCAGTTTGAGCTTGGCCTATAACGTCTTTACCTGACAAAATCGCAGGTATAGACTGTGCTTGTATAGGAGATGGTTCTTCAAACCCCATTTCAGCTATCGCTTTTTTTATTCCCTCACTTATTGGTAAATCTTCAAACTTTGTTATATTCATATATTATTCCTCTCCGTTATCAATTAATCTTAACCTATCCATTATACACTTTTTTAGGATATTCTGCAATTAATATTTTAAACAGTTTAGTTAAATAATATACATAAAATACAAAATTGATATGTACAGAAAATATGTGAATAACATCAATATTCCTTGTATTCTGCTAAGTCTATTCGATTTAAGTGTTGGTATTATTACTATTAATAGCAACAATATCATAAATGGTATATCTAGTTGTCTATTTTGAGATAGTATTGGTATGTTATTTGGTATTGCTGATATAGCTATTACTGACACTATATTTAATATGTTTGCACCCAAAATATTCCCTACTGATATTTCATGATGATTTTTTCTTATAGCAGTAATTGATGAAACTATTTCTGGCAGAGAAGTTCCAAGTGCTATTATAGTCAAACTTACTATACCTTGAGGTATATTTAAAAAGCTAGCTATTCTCACTCCACTCTCTATAAGGATTTGTGAGCCTATTATCATCATTATCAAACCTGTAGCAAAAAGTAATAGTATTTTCACAATTTCTACTACAGAAAAACCTCTATAATTTTTACCTTTTTTAGTAGATATATCTTTAATAGCGTCATTTTTGATATTTCTATTTTTAGTATTGGATTTCCCAACGACACTTCTATAATTATTAACCATATAAAAGATTAATATTATTATAAGTAATAATGAATCCCCTCTTGTTATAACTCCATCTAAACTCAATAAAATTAAAACTATAACAGACACTATTAATAGTAAGGACTTAGAAAAAAACATTTTTTTATCTACATTAAATGGACTTAGAAAAACAACCAACCCTAATGCTAATCCTGTATTACATATTATAGAACCAACTGCATTTCCTAAACTCATAGTAGTGTGCCCATCAATAGAAGCAAGCAAAGACACTGTAAATTCAGGTAATGTTGTCGCAAAACTAACTATAGTTGCTCCAAGTATAATTTCTGATATATTCGTTTTTCTCCCTATCTCTACAGTACAATTTATAAAGATATCTGCGCCTTTAGTAATTAATAGAAAACCTACTAAAAATAATATCACTGTGATAAACAATATATCACCTCCCCCTATTAAATAAATATTCAATTTGTAAAGATGTATGCTTTTTCTTTTTTCTATAATAAGATTTATTTATTCTAAACCCAAAATAAAGAAATACATTCCTATTAATTAGTTATTTATTTGTTTCATTTCATTTATATATGGGTATAATTTCATCACATTATTAACATATAATTTGTTTTACACTTTAAAACGACAATTTTTTATTTTTTGTGTATACAGGATACGAATAATATGTTATTATTATATTAGAAAATATATTTTTAAAAAAATATATAAAATAAATTAAGTATATAAAAATTAATTTTAATAGTATTATTTATCATTTAAATCTAAGGAGGAAACACTTAATGAATGCATGGCAAGGATTTAAAACAGGAAGATGGACTAAAGAAATAAACGTTAGAGAATTTATACAATTAAACTATTCTCCATATGAAGGAAATGACTCTTTCTTAGCTGGTGCTACTGAAAACACTAAAAAATTATGGGACAAAGCAATGGTCTTATTTAAAAAAGAAAGAGAAAATGGTGGTACTTTAGATGTTGATACAAAAACTGTTTCTGGAATAGCTGCATATGCTCCAGGATATTTAGATAAAGGATTAGAAACAATAGTTGGGTTACAAACGGATGCCCCTTTAAAAAGAGCTGTTATGCCATATGGTGGTATCAAGATGGTTGAGAATTCATGCGAAGCTTTTGGATATGAATTAGACCCAGAAATAAAAGATATATTTACTAAATACAGAAAAACACACAACCAAGGAGTTTTTGATGTTTATACTCCAGAAATGAGAGCTGCTAGAAAATCAGGTATAATAACAGGTCTTCCAGATGCTTATGGTAGAGGAAGAATAATTGGTGACTACAGAAGAGTTGCTCTATATGGTGTTGATGCTTTAATAGAAGATAAAAATGAGCAAAAGAAATCATTAGAAGTTTCTTGCATGGATGAAGAAGTTATCAGATTAAGAGAAGAAATAACTGAGCAAATATCAGCTTTAAATGAACTTAAAAAGATGGCCAAGTCTTATGGATTTGATATATCAAAACCAGCAACTAACTCAAAAGAAGCTGTACAATGGTTATACTTTGGTTATTTAGGTGCTGTTAAAGACCAAAATGGTGCTGCTATGTCTTTAGGTAGAACATCTACTTTCTTAGATATATACTTTGAAAGAGATTTAAAAGCTGGAATCGTAACAGAAGAAGAATTACAAGAGTATATGGACCATTTTGTTATGAAATTAAGAATGGTTAAATTCCTAAGAACTCCTGATTACAATAACCTATTCTCTGGAGACCCAACTTGGGTAACTGAGTGCATAGGAGGTATGGGAATAGATGGTAGAACATTAGTTACTAAAAACTCATTTAGAATGTTAAATACTCTATATACATTAGGACCTTCTCCAGAACCAAACTTAACAGTTCTATGGTCAACTAAACTACCTCAAGGATTCAAAGATTTCTGTTCTAAAGTATCTATAGATACAAGTTCAGTACAGTATGAAAATGATGACTTAATGAGAGCATACTGGGGAGATGACTATGGTATAGCTTGTTGTGTATCTGCAATGAGAATTGGTAAACAAATGCAGTTCTTCGGAGCTAGAGTTAACTTAGCTAAAACTTTATTATACGCTATAAATGGTGGTGTAGATGAAAAATCTGGTGTTCAGGTTGGACCAAGATTTGAACCTATAACTTCTGAGTACTTAGATTATGATGAAGTTATGAGTAAATTTGAACCATTCACTGATTGGTTAGCAACATTATATGTAAATACTTTAAATGTAATACATTATATGCACGATAAATATTCTTATGAAGCATTAGAAATGGCATTACATGATAGAGATATATTTAGAACTATGGCTTGTGGTATGGCTGGATTATCAGTTTGTGCAGACTCATTATCTGCTATAAAACATGCTAAGGTTAAAACTATTAGAAATGAACAAGGAATAGCTGTTGATTTTGAAATAGAAGGAGATTATCCAAAATACGGAAACAATGATGATAGAGTTGACAGTATAGCTGTAGAGTTAGTTGAAAGCTTTATGAATAAAATAAGAAAGAATAAAACTTATAGAAATTCTTATCCAACTCAATCTATACTTACAATAACTTCAAATGTTGTTTATGGTAAGAAAACTGGTAATACACCAGATGGTAGAAGAGCTGGTGCTCCATTTGCTCCTGGTGCTAACCCAATGCATGGTAGAGACACTAATGGTGCTTTAGCTTCATTATCTTCAGTTGCTAAATTACCATATGAGCATGCTCAAGATGGTATATCTAATACTTTCTCTATAGTACCTGCTGCTTTAGGAAAAGATATGACTGAAAGAATAAATAATCTTTCTGCAATGATGGATGGATACTTCTCTCAAAATGCTCATCACTTAAATGTAAATGTATTTGATAGAGCTACTTTAGAAGATGCTATGGAACATCCAGAAGAATATCCACAATTAACTATAAGAGTATCTGGATATGCTGTTAACTTCATAAAATTAACTAAAGAACAACAATTAGATGTTATAAACAGAACATTCCACGGTAAAATGGCTTAGTCTTTAAATTTTTATACTTTAACTAAGATTACTACTGTGTAGAAAATAAAAATAAAAGGCTATCTTATATTTGAATTATTTCTGGTATAAGATGGCCTTTTTTAGAGAAATATTATAACTATTAATAAGGTTATTAAAATATATTGTGAGGTGAACTCTATGATTAAGGGAAAGATACATTCCATAGAAACTTTTGGTACTGTAGATGGACCAGGAATAAGATATATATTATTTTTTCAGGGGTGTCCTCTTAGATGCAAATACTGTCATAACAGGGATACATGGGATATTAAATCAGGAAAAGAATATACAGTTGATGAAATAATAACGGATGCTCTTAAGTATACTTCTTTTATGAAGTTTTCTGGTGGAGGTATAACTGCCTCTGGTGGAGAGTCTACTCTTCAGCCAGAATTTTTAAGTGAATTATTTAAAAAGGCAAAAGAAAATGATATACACACTTGCTTAGATACATCTGGATTTGTAGATATAGAAACTATAGACCCAGTTTTAGACAATACTGATTTGGTTTTGCTTGATTTAAAACATATGGTTGAAGAAAAATCTATTGATTTGACTGGTGTTGGTATGGATAAAGCGTTAAAACTTGCTAGACACTTAGAATCAAGAAATATTCCTGTATGGATAAGACATGTTTTAGTTCCTGGCTTTACTGATGATGTAGATAATTTAGAAAAACTAGGTCAATTTGTAGCTACATTAAAAAATGTTGAAAGATTTGAATTACTACCATACCATTCTATGGGAATACACAAATGGGAAAATCTAGGTATTGATTATGAACTAAAATATGTTCCTGATGCCACTAAGGAAGATGTTAAACAAGCTAGTGAAATAATCTCTAAATTTGGAGTAAAAGTATATAATAGTTAGTTTATAAAATTCAGAGGCATTTACAGGTCTTCCAAATAAAAATCCTTGAATAATATCTACACCTAGACTTTTTACTATATCATATTCTTCATAAGACTCTATGCCCTCAACACAAACTTTTAAATTAATAATATGAGCTAATTTAATAATATACTCGAGGAAAGTATATTCACAACTATTATATCTGAAACTCCCACGCCTAAAGGTGTGGGGTTCTTAGGTACTACATGAATTTCTACAATACTCTCAGTTATAATAAATCATAACCTACAACATATTATCACTAATCATATTCCCTAAGACTTTTATTAACAAAGTATCTGTCGACACCATTAACGTTAATATTAGGCTCGTTTCTCAACCTATATAGTTTTTATATCCCCATACTAGATATTAAATTTATAACCATTTAATTTTAATTCTTTTAACCTATCTATATTATTAACATTAGGAGCTAACTCCAATAACTTAACATCACATTTACTAGATATAGCTATAGTTTGAGTTCCAATATCTATACCTACATTACCTAAACCAATTTGTCCTTTTATTTCTTAAATATTCTACAATACTTTATTTTATCTTGAATTGCTCTTTGAGCATAGTTGTCATTATTCTTTATTATTACTAAATTATGAAGTGAATACTCTGTTAAATTATATTTCTTATTAATATCATTAAATATTCTACTTCTATCTTTACCCTTATATTTACAATTTGCTTGATGCTCCTTAGATTCTATCATGTGGTTATATCTTTTAAATAGCTCTGATAAACATGAATTATATACTTTTCTATACTTATTAAAAGTATTATATATAATATCTTCTTGAAACTTTTCTGTTTTTAATTGTAATGTTAATATATAATTTGACATAGTGTTCACCTCACTTTTTAATATCTTGTTTTCTGGTTTTCTATATATATTTAGATTATACTATTTTACTAATTTCTTTATCTCATCAAACACATCTTCATTTCCATTTCCTCCTACCTTAGTTATCTTATCAAATTTCTTACTCTTAACTAAGTTTTTTTGAGATTCATCAAGTGATTTTTCTACAATCATTACTGGTGATTTATTTTTACCTGCTAAAACACCTACTGTTAAAGCATCTATTAAATCATTTTCTCTTAGGATTCCATTTTTTGTTACATAAAGATTTCTTAATTCTTTATCTTTATAAAACTCTTCTATTACTTTTGAATTTGTTTTATTTCTATCTTCTCCGCCTATTCTCTTTGGATTTGGAAATTGTTTTTCTATAGATTTTGGCAAAGAAGTTTCTCCTCCTATAATATAAGATTTTGATATTTCTTCATCATCTATAAATTTTTTAATAGGAGTTATGTCATTTTTTATATTTGTAAGAATTATTGGAGCTTTATTTTGTGCTGAAATACCACCAACACTTATAGCATCTGCTAGTCCAGCCTCTCCATTAGCTACAAATACTTTTTCTAAATCTACTATTTTATCTATTTCTTTAGCAATTCTTAGAGAAGTTGAATATCTATCTACTCCACCTATTCTTATAATAGTAAAACCTTTTAATTTTAATTCTTTTTCTAAATCAGAGCTTATTGTATTTTCTCCACCCATTATATAAATATTTTTTGCTTTTAATCTTTTTATCTCTTCTTCTGTATTTACATTTAATTTATCCTTTTCAGTTAATAAAATAGGTGCATTTTTAATATATGAAAATGGAGTTGCTGATAAGGCATCTGGGATTGATGTACTATTTACTAGTATTACATTTTCAGCTGACTCAAAACCTCTTTTACTTATTCTTGTAGCAGTTTCATATCTGTCATTACCTGTTAAATTTTCTACTGATGGGCTAGTTGTATCAGTGGATGAACCACCACTTCCACCACTACTACTTCCACCACTGTTTCCATTGTTATTTCCACCTGAATTGTTATTACCACCTTGATTATCAGGTATCTTTTCCCACTGAGCATAAAGTACTATATTATCATCAACATTAAGAGTATCACTTCCATCTCCTTTATATGAAATCCCACTCCCATCTTGTTTTGTATTCCATCCTATAAATTTATATCCATCTCTATTAAGATTTCCTGTATTTCCTTTTACAGTTGCACTAGTATTCTTGTCAAGTAGTTCATCTTCTGGTACATCACCTTGTCCACCATTATTATCGTATTTAACTCTACATTTGTCTGTCCAAAATGCATAAAGAGTCGTGTTTTTATCTTTTATATTAAACTTCTCTCCATCTTTATATCTGCTACCTGTACCATCTGCTTTTGTGCTCCAGTAGAAATTTCCACTTTTACCAGCAGGTGCTACTAAACCATTGTCTCCAAGTACAGTAACTTCATCGCCCTCTCCATATGTATTATTGTCTACTGGAGCTGTTCCAGTACTTCCATTTTTATCATATGTTACTCTACACTGCTCTTTCCATTGTGCATATAAAGTTGTGTTTTTTGTAAGATTAAATTTATCCCCATCTTTGTATGAAATACCTTTACCATCATTTTTTGTGTTCCATCCCTTAAATATTGCCCCAGATTTAGATGGTATCTGACTTGTAACAGTTACTTCAGTACCTTTTTTATGTTTTTCTTCTGGTATAGTTCCTGAGCCTCCATTTAAGTTATAATCTAATTTATATCCCCATTGCGCATATATTGTATTCCCTGCGATATTTGGCGGAATAGGGTCACCTTCTTTGAAAGACGTTCCACTTCCATCTTCTTTTGTATTCCACCCTATAAATTCTTCATCACCATTAACAAGTCCACCTTGACCTGGAAATTTATTGTCTTCTCCCGGCTTTGGTAAGTCTGGAGTTGTACCTGCTCCTCCATTTCCATCCAATTGTAAATCATACTCCCATTGTGCATAAAGATTTATATTAAGATCACTAAATTGTGTTAAATTAACATTAAAATCCGAATTTAATTCATATGATTTTCCTGTACCATCAGCTTTTGTATTCCATCTTACAAGTTTATAATTTGTTTTTTTAAGATTACCTTCATTCCCCTTAATTGTTAGCTTCTCATTATTATTATACTTTTTTGAATCTAATGGTACACTACCTGAATCATTCCCATTTCCATAGTAATTCACTTGTATAAAATTTGGGAACCAAGCGGCATACAAAGTTATATCATTTGTAATATCAGTTGAAATTATAACCGTCCCATCTGCATATGGGCTAGTGGTACTAGATAGATGATCACTTGAAAGACTCCACCCTCCAGCATGGTAATTTGGTCTTATAAGATTTGTACTTACTGCTAACATAGAGTTGTCAATATCATCAATGTCATATACTTGTGGACCACTTATTACTGCACCAGGTGCAATAGTTCCAGAAGAATAATCTGCTTTGTTTATTGTTCCACCAGTAGCTCCATTTTCGTCATAAGTTATTGTAATATAATGAGCTCGTCTCAAAGTTTTCCCCTGAATTGACTTATTAAACGTTTTAATTAAATAATTCTCAGCAAAAACACTTGAATAGTTTAAAGGAATTATAGCAAGTGCAAGTATACATGTTGTTAATTTTTTTAAATTTTTATTCATTAAGTCCCTCCTATTCATTTTTACAAAAATTAAACATTTTTTAATAAATAATAAGATTTTATTAAAGTAAAGAAATACTGATAAAATATATATCAGCATTTCTTACGACTATCAATTCATATTCATTATTTAAATATCAATTATATTAAATTAAGATTATAAGTTACAATGTTAACTTAATTTATATTATTAATTTTTTTGCCATACAGCATATAAAATGATATTACGTTCTTCCATAGTAATTGTTCCAGATACAATTGTTGATTCATCGTTTTTAACTGTACTCCAACCTACAAATGTATAAGTATCAGCAGTAAGACCACCAGTATTTCCAGAAACAGTTATATTATCCCCTTTTTTGTATTTTATTGGATCATATGGAGCTGAGCCAGAAACTGCTACTCCTACTGGAAAATTTGCGTTATAAACTACTCTGTAAGTTTTTTCAGCTACGGTAAAATAAATTGTATTTGGAGTAATTCCAGAAGAATCAAGTGTAACTGTTTGAGATTGACTTGATGGGTCTAAGTTGTATCCACTTGGAATCTTTGTAGAATCTGGAGTTATGGTATGGTCTCCAAATACAGCATTAACAACTTCTGTATATGTACCTCCAACTACATTACCATCTTTATCCTTAAATCCAATTGTTAAAGTACGTTCTGCCTCTGAAGGCATCTTACTTACTGTAAAGTAAACTGTATCTGGTACAAGAGAATTTACACTAAGATTTACCATTTCAAATTGATTATCTGGATTAAGTACATATCCATTTGGTACTTTTGTAGAATCAGATTCAACTCTATGATTTCCATATTCAGCTGGTAGTGTAACTGTATATGGGTCACCTACTATTGCTCCACTATCTTTATCTTTAAAGTTAATAGTAACTACACGATTTACAAGTGGAATATCAGGGCTTACTGTAAAATAAACAACACTCTTATCAAGGCCTGTTGGTTGAAGATTGACAGTTTGAGTTTGATTAGAAGGGTCAAGTTTATACCCATTAGGTCCTTTTGATGTGTCTGGGGTTATATCATGTGAACCTAATACATCTGGAATTTCTTCTATATAAGTACTTCCAACCTTATTTCCATTTTTATCTTTAAATCCAACTATAAGGACACGATTTTCTTCTGGCACTCCTGCCTTATCAGGAATAACTGTAAAATTAACTTCATTTGGATTAACACCATTTTGAGTAAGATTTACCACTTTAGATTGGCTTGTAGGGTTTAATTTATATCCTGCAGGAATTTGTGCCATATCAGGCGTAACTGTACTGTTTCCATATTTAGCAGGTACTTTAGCTGTATATGATGCAACTATAGCTCCTGTTTCTTTATCTTTATAATTGACTTTAAGAGAAAGTTTTGCATTTGAAATCTCAGTAGATGCATATGATATTTTTGTAGCTCCTCCACTACCTGTATTAGGTGATGTATAGCTCCAATTTACACCAGACATATCTCGATTTGTAACAAAAGAATAAACTCCTGTCATCTGACTTCCTGTTATACCTGCAGATGGTATCCCATTTGGAAATCCATAGCTTGTTCCATAAATAGTTGAAACTTTTTCTCCATTAATTTGTAATATCCACCCCTCTTGAGACCCCCCCTTTGGGTCAGTTCCCCACACATACTTTACATTTAATGATTTTCCACCACTTGGTACAAACAATGAAAACATTGTTACATATCCATTACCCATATTTGCACGAAAATCTACTTGATATCTTCCATTCATATCATATCTTTTCTCTGTAAATTGTTGTGCTACATTACTAGTTTTATCTGGCAAAGCCTGTGCATATGATGGCATTGCTACACTAGCAACTAAAGTTGACATCAAAACAAATGATGCTAATTTTCTTAACTTGTGTTTCATATAAGAATCCCCCTATAGTAATTTTTATTTTAAATAGATTTTCCATATCTTATTTTATAGATTCTTAAACTATCTATTTAGAGTTTGGTTAATCTATTGTAAAATCTAACTTAAAAATCGAATTTTTTATATGGTGTTCAATATTCAATTTATTATTTTATAGTCCAATGTAAAATATATTTGAAATTTATATGAAAATATTAATATGCTACAAAGTAGAATATCAAACATTTTATTGTTATAGAATAAAACGCATAATTTAAAAACATCCCTCTGTATTTTACAGATTTATGTACTTTAAAATATATATCTTTGTTTTTATTGATTTTGTAAGAACTAGTAAAAAGTATTATTACGCTACAAGGTTAAATTTTCAATGTTTATCAATATAAAATAATATTTTTTATTTTAATTATTGCTTCCATAATTTCCATTTGTTGTAAAAAAGTTACTATTTGTTGAAATTGGTATATTTTTTAAAAGATTATCTATGATTAATAATCAAATTTATAAGCATTTCTTTATTTTTTGTATTAGGATATTTCTTAGAAATGAAATATTTCTTAATTTGCTTTGATATGCATATTTTTATAGCTATTTTATTGCAAAAAAAATAACCCTTTTACAACTAAGGGCTACTTTTTTTCTCTGTTTTTTTTATTATATCATTATTTTTTCTTTATTTCAATATTTTTACATTTTTTCCATTATATTGAAAATATATCTTAAGTTTTCCAAATTTAATAAACTTTATAGCGCATACTTAAAATTAACACGTTTGGTTTCTATTTTATTACACTTAATTCTTACTTTTATCATTTTACAAAGCCAAAATAATAAAGAATAAGATAATAAATAAAATACTTATTATCTTATTCTTTATTTAATTATTTTACAAAGAAAATTTAGATTATTTTTTAAGTGACTTCTTCTTTCATTAATTTATTTAAATATTACTGGTTTTAATTTTTCAAGTAATTATTTTAAATACTCTAGCCTAAACTCTAGAAACCTTATAAACTACATCTTTAGCCTTTGGTAGATTTCCATCTGGAACCCCTACAGCAATACCAAATGGTACAGAATATCCTTCTGGTATATCAAGTAACTCTCTGTATTTTTTATTTGTATTAAACTCCATCTTTATTGACTCTGATTCTTTTACATCATCTTCAGCCAACACACTCACAAGACCTACAATATCCCCTTGCTCAACAGGTGTAAACAACCCTCTAACCATTCCTATTATACAACTTCCAAGCCCTAGTGCTTGTGCAGATGTTGTTATATTTCCTGTAAGTATTCCTATATCATATGGAGCCCATGAGCTACTTTCATCATAAGAAATAAATAAAACGGTTGGTGCACCATAAAATAACTTAAAGTTTTTATTTATCTCAACATTACTGACCTCATGAATTCTAGATAGAGTATCATCACTAATCTCTTTTAAAAGTTTTTGGTCCTGTACAACAGTTATATGCCATGGTTGTTTATTGCATCCAGAAGGTGCTGCAAATGCACAATGTAACAATGTATCTAGTTGTTCATCACTAATTTGTTCTGTTGTAAATTTTCGTATACTTCTACGACTTTGTATCAATTTTATTGTTTGGTTATCTTGAAAATCATTAATCATATCTATTCCCCTTTTTATGTATTTCTTAGTATAAATACTAAATCTTCAGAAAATTAATGTTGCAATTAAATTTCTTCATACTCTTATTATAGTTATTTTTAGTTTATATGTGAAGACTTAAAAGTATAAACTCTTTGACATATATTTTAATCATACCTATAAATAAAAATCTGGTATTAGACATCTATAGAAACATAGAAACTACTCTTTTCTATAATTTAATCAATACCAGATTAATAAAACACGCTATATTAATTTAAAGGACCCCATCCATCTTTAGTATGAATTTCTTTTTTTACAGATATAGCTGTATCTGTATCAACATCCCATGACCTACCTGCAACAGAAATACCATTTTTACCTTTATACCATCTACCTTCATCATAATCGTAAACTAAGGAAGTGTACCAATTACCTCCAGTCTTAGTATTTGCAAATACAACTACAGTAGCATCAGATTTAATAGGATTATATGCATATGGTTGTATATATAATGTATCTTTATTTAAATTATATTTCTTTTTAAATTCATCTGGAATTGTAGGCCATCCATTTTTATATTTGTTATCTAATAAATATTTTCTAAAATCATCATTACTTTTTGAAGCTCCTGGTATTATAGAAGGTTCCTCTGCAAATGATGCAATTAAATCTTTCATACTTTGATGTACATCCCTAGCCATTTCAACACCATCTGGATGCTCTGTACAAGTAACATACACTTTTGCAATACTTTCTTCTCCAGTTATTCCATCATAACCATCATCAAATTCTGCTGAATATGTTCCACCTGACTTACACTTTGGCTCTGTTTCAAAGTACTTCCCATCTTTATTTTTCAATACATCTTTTATAACTTCATTCTTATTTTTGCTTGGTTCCTCAGCCATTGCAATAATAATTTGAGTCTTTATATTTTCTCTATTTGAAAGACATGTAACTGCCTTACTTTTTTCTATATTTCTAAATAGTGCTGGTACTGCAACTATAACTAAAATTCCTATTATAGATATAACTACCAATAATTCAATTAGTGTAAAACCCTTTTTATTCATAATAATCATTCCCATTAAATAAAATTATAGTCCTTACTTTAATATGCTATATAGCAATAAAGTGTCTACATAAAGCTCTTCCAACAAAAACTCCCAAAATACTTAATGTAAAGTTAAAAAGTATATTTAATCCAAACAATATATAATTCCCACTATCAAAAAACTTTACAGTTTCAAAACTAAAAGTAGAAAATGTAGTTAGTCCTCCCATTAAACCAGTTGTCAAAAATAATTTTAAATTATTAGAAATAGAATCTGTTCTTATACTCATTTCCATCACAAATCCAATCAAAACTCCCCCAATAATGTTGACAACTAAAGTCCCAAATGGAAATTTAGTCCCTACAAACTTTAGAGAGATTAAATATCTTAATATAGCACCACAAAATCCACCAATACCAACATATAATGCTTGAATCACATGTAACACCTACCCCAAATAACTAAATCATTTATATATTAAAATTCTATGTCTTCAACCTCAATTCCATCAATTGCATCCTGTACTAATTTTTCAATATCAAGTGATGTTTCAGATTTTTCTATTTTTTCTAGTCTAGGTTTAGTCACAGGCTTTCTAGGAGAAAACACACTACAGCAATCTTCTTCAGGTACTATAGATGTTTCAAAAGTCCCTATTTTTTTTGCTATATCAACTATATCTGATTTATCCATTGCTATAAGTGGTCTAAACACTGGCAAATCTACAACAGCGTTAGTACAAGTAAGTCCTTGTATAGTTTGAGATGCAACCTGACCAATACTTTCACCTGTAATTAAAGCATCACAATGTCTTTTTTCAGAAAGTCTCTGTGCTATTCTCATCATAAATCTTCTTGAAAGGATAGTAGCTTCTTCTTCATTACAATTCTCACCAATTGCTTTTTGTATTTCCAATATGTTAACTTTGTGAAGTCTTACTCTTCCACAATATTTTGCCAATATTTTAGCTAAATCTTTAACTTTTTCCTGTGACCTTTCACTTGTAAATGGATAACTATGGAAATGCACTGCTTCTACTTCCATACCTCTTTTTGCAACCATCCACGTAGCTACTGGGCTGTCTATGCCTCCTGATAAAAGAGACATGGCTCTACCATTAGTTCCAAGTGGTAATCCGCCATATCCAGGGATAGTGTCACTATAGACCATAGTATGGAATTCTCTGTATTCACATTTTATTTTAACTTCTGGATTTCTTACATCAACAGAAATCTTATCTCCTACCTTTGATAATAAGTATCCACCTATATCCATACTCATTTCTTGAGAAGTCAATCCAAAAGATTTATCTCCTCTTCTTGACTCTACCTTAAAAGTTTTATATCCAGCATCTATTTTCTCTTCTAACATCTTTAAAGCAATTGCTTTTAATGTATCGTAGTCTTTTTTGGCTCTTACTCCAGGACATACGCCTACTATTCCAAACACTTTTCTAACTTCTTCGATTACTTCTTCATAATCATAATCTTCTAAATCGACATATATTCTTCCATATTCTTTATATACATTAAATTTGCCAATTGGCTTTAACATATTTCTTATATTTCTTATAAGCCTATTCTCAAATATATATCTATTCTTTCCTTTTACTCCAATTTCTCCATACTTTACTATTAATATATTATACACCATTTCACCTCTTAAACTAATTTATTCTCATTATTTGTGATTATTCTTTATTTCCTTTTCATTATTGACCTTAAGTCACAAATTGATTCTTTCAAAACTTTCACAACTTCTGACATTTCCTCTTCTGTATTCATATCAGATAAACTAAATCTTATTGTCCCATTTATTTCTTCATTTGTAAGACCTATAGCCTTTAATACATGACTCCCCTTCTTCTTAGAAGAGCATGCAGACCCAGTTGATACATAAATATTTTTTTGCTCTAAGTAATGAAGTAAAACTTCTCCCTTTGTCCCTCTAAATGATACATTTAATATATGACATACTCCATCTTCTGGAGAATTAATTTTTATATCTTCTATATTATCAATTATTTCACTTTTTAATGTATTTTTTAAGTTATTTACTTTCGAAATAATAGCATCTAAATCTTTATTTAGTATTTTAACAGCCTCTCCAAGTCCATATATTCCAGGTACATTTTCTGTTCCAGACCTAACTCCAATTTCCTGACCTCCACCTGTTAGCATAGGCTTAAGACGATTGCTTTCTTTTATATACATAAATCCAACCCCTTTTGGACCATGGAATTTATGTGCACTCACACTCATAAAATCTATATTATATTTAGATGGTCTAAAATTGATTTTTCCATATGATTGAATAGCATCAACATGGAAATAAATCTTTTCTTTTAAGCCTTTCAAACACTTTCCAACTTCATCTATCGGTTGTATAGTTCCTATTTCATTGTTAACATGCATCATACTTACTAAACATGTAGTTAACTTTATCGCATTTTTTAAATCTTCTATATTTATTTTTCCATCTTTTCCGACCTCTAAGTAAGTTACTTCAAAACCATCTTCTTCTAAGTCTTTTAATGTATTTAAAACAGAAGGATGTTCTATATTAGTAGATATTATATGATTTTTTCTCTTTTTATTTAGATTGGCAATACCTCTTATTATAGTGTTGTTACATTCTGTGCCACCTGATGTAAAATAAATCTCCTTTTCTTTCGCTCCTAGAGATTTAGCTATGACCTGTCTTACTTCCTTTATCCCTTTTTCAACTTCCACACCTTTTCTATGGACAGAAGAAGGATTTCCATATTCCGTATTAAGTGCATAAACCATTTTATCTATGACTTCTTGATAAGGTTTTGTAGTTGCGCTATTGTCTAAGTATATTTCCAACTTAATTACACCTACCTTTATTTAAAATCTTCAACTCTAACTATTATACCACTAATTATAGTATTTTTTTTGTTAATCTTTATTAAAAAGACAATCTTAAATTTATAAAATATTATTTCATGAAAAGCTAGTTTTTTCACTTTATTACAAATTTTTATAGTAAAATATAATATACTTATACTATACCCTACAAAAACACTTTATAAAATACAATATATGATAAAATAATATATTATATAAAATAAATATATTATATTATACTTGTACTTTATTTTTACTGTAAAAGTTAATTTTATAAGCTTACTTGTTATAAAAATAACTTTTATAATTTATATTAAAAAAAATATTGATTTTTGTGTCGCATTTTGTTATAATAAATTAAGGTTATCCCCCTGGTAACCCTAGTTAGTTAATATATCTATTCCCAATACCCTTTCATAAGGATATATTTTATATTTATTAAAAATCGGATTAGTAACGGAAATTAATTCGGTGGAAAAAAGAGCTTACCCCGAGCTCTTTTTTTTCTGCAAAAATTTAGAAAAATAAAGTTAATATTAATATAATTTTAATTTTAAACGTCTAATAGTCATCAATAAAAAAGGATGTATTGAATTTCTAATATCAATAACATCCTTTTTATATATTATAACACTTTTGCTAAAAATGATTTAGTTCTTTCATGTTTTGGATTTCCAAAAACTTCTTCTGGAGAATTATCTTCAAGTATACTTCCTCCATCTATAAAAATAACTCTGTCTGCAACTTCCTTAGCAAATCCCATCTCGTGAGTCACAATTGCCATTGTCATGCCTTCTTTAGCAAGTTCTTTTATAACATCCAAAACTTCATTTACCATCTCTGGGTCAAGAGCAGATGTCGGCTCATCAAATAGCATCATATCTGGTTCCATAGCAAGTGCTCTAGCTATTGCTATTCTTTGCTTTTGTCCTCCAGACAATTGTGATGGATATGAATCTTTTTTATCTAAAAGACCAACTCTACTCAACAAAACTTCTGCTTTTTTTTCTGCTTCTTCCTTAGTCATTTTTTTTAATTTAATTGGTGCTAATGTTATATTATCTAAAATAGTCTTATGTGGGAATAAATTAAAGTTCTGAAACACCATTCCTATCTTTTGTCTAACCTCATCAATATTAGTTTTTTTATCAACCAAATTTTTTCCTTCAAATATTATCTCTCCACCTGTAGGAATTTCTAGTAAATTCATACATCTAAGAAGTGTACTTTTACCAGAACCACTTGGGCCTACTATAACCATTATTTCGCCTTTAGCGATTTCTAAGTCTATATTTTTTAATACATTTAAATCTCCAAAAGATTTACTTAAATTTTTTATTGTAATCATATTATCACTTTCCTTTTTACTATTCTATGTTTTCCCTAAATGCTAAACATGCCCTCATCTAGTTAGACACAGATAGTTTCTTTTCTAATAATCCAACTAATCTTGATAGAGTAAATGTTATAACAAAGTAAATTACCGCTGCTACTATTAATGGCTCTAATGCTCTAAATGCTGCATTTTTTACTATATCCGCAGTACGCATTATCTCAACAACTCCTATTACAGATATTATTGAAGATTCTTTTACAAGTGTAATAAACTCATTTGCCAATGAAGGTAATATATTTTTTATAGCTTGAGGTATTATTATATATCTCATAGTTGACCAGTAATTTAATCCTAATGATCTACTTGCTTCCATTTGTCCATTATCAACTGATTGTATACCTGATCTAAGTATCTCTGCCACATATGCACCAGAATTCACTGACAATGCAAATGCACTAGCTATAAATTCACTTGGTATACCAAACAACATAGGGAATCTTATTCCTAATTGAGGTAATCCAAACCATACTATATATATCTGTACTAATAATGGTGTCCCTCTTAAAACCTCGATATAGATTGATGATATTGCTCTTAACACTTTACTCTTTGATATTTTTGCCATACAGATAATTATACCTATTACAAATCCAAAGCATAATGCCACAAGAGAAATTGATACTGTCACGCCTGTTCCTTCCAAAAAAGAAGTCCCAAATCTACTTAAAAAACTAAAATCTAAACTCATAATTTCATCTCCCACATAACTTTCTTACTAATTTGAAGCAGCTTCAGTAGATGCTTCATTTAAAAACTCTTCTATTTTCTTACCATCTTGTAATTCTTTTATCTTTTTATTTAATAATTCTATAAAGTCTTTGTTGTTGTCAGCTTTTTTGATTGCTGCTGCCATACCTTCTGTTACATCTTTACCAACTTCAGTATTTGCCATTTTTATTCCATCATATTTTTTAACATTTATTAAAGAAACTGCTTCATTAGTAACAACTGCATCTATGTTTCCATTTTTTAATTCTGTAATTAAATCCGGTATTGCTTTTAAAGATTTTGTAGTTGTCATTTTTAGAGTGTTAACTACATATTCTTCTTGGATACTTCCTGCTTGAACTCCAACTCTAAGTTTCTTTAAATCATCTTCAGTTTTTACTTTGTCTATATCTGCATCCTTAACTATAACTGCATTTCTACTTAAATAATATAATTCTGAGAAATCAACACTCTTTTCTCTCTCTGGTGTTGGAGACATCCCTGCAAGAATAATATCAACTTGGTCTGCATTTAAAGCACCTATTAATCCATCAAATGACATATCTTTAATTTCAACCTTCACACCAAGCTCCTTTGCAAATTCTTCAGCTAACATTATATCGAATCCTTTTATTGAATCTTTTCCATCTACTACCTTATGGAATTCAAATGGAGGAAATTCTGCACTGGTACCAACAACCAATTTTCCACTTTCTTTTATTTGTTCTAACTTTGTCTTTTCTTCTCCACCACTACATCCTACTAGTGATAATGTTAATCCTAATACTAATCCTAAACTTAATAATTTTTTAAATACTTTCATTTTAATTACCCCTCTCTTTTAATTATAATTTCCCTCAAATTTTAATACTTAAATGTTTCGACTTACAAAAAAAGCCTCTCAGTCTATAATGACTAAGAGACGACTTTACCGCGTTACCACTCTTATTGATAAATACTTATATTACTTTCAAAATTTGTGAATGTTAGCCTTTAAGCTGTGTGGATACTTCAATTTTTTAAATCAAAAAAGTCCCTTAGCTTTACAGCTAAGAGACGAATTATATCCGCGTTACCACTCTTTTTGATAAGTAAGTACTTATCCTCTCAATCCCTTAAGGCGGGCAAACCAATTATCATACTAAAACTTCTGATAATCTCCTCCAGAGCTCTCTTCACATAAACTTCATTGCTAGGCTTACACCAACCCCTAACTCGCTGTAAATCCATATATGTTACTTTCTCTATCACTGGATTTGTTTCCTTAAATTGTTAATACAATTGTACTTCCTTATAATATTTTTGTCAATAAGTTTTTTATTTTTTTAATAATTTTTATTTGTAAATTATTTGAACTCTACAGTTTATATTTATTGATATTATTTGGATAATCATAAATAGTATCTTTCATATTTTTAGATATTTTTTAGATAATAATATATAATCTCTTTCATATTCTTGCTATTTCTAAACAATTATAAATAATACATTTTTATCTATCTCTTTGCCTTACACATAATAAATAATATACTTCTTGCTAGTCTATACTTATAAATAATATATTGTTTGCCTATCTAAATTTAGATTATAAATTAAATAGTATAAATTATATTCTTCAATAAGCAAGTTTTCAAATCTAAGATTCGCTCTCTATCTTTAAATTTTATTGTAAACATAATTCCATCTTTTTTAATTATTTCTCCTTCATGAAATTTTTTATGGTATACCTTATCCCCTACACCAATACTATCAATTTCTTTTTTAGTTGGAGACTTTATATCATTGATAAATAATGATTTATCAACTTTTTTCCCATATTTATTTAAAGTAGAGCTTATACATAATTTTTCTTCAGCTCTTGTAATAGCAACATACATAAGTCTTCTTTCTTCTTCTAATTGTTCTTCTTTTTTCTCTTCCTTACAAATATCATATGACTTTTCATGAGGTATTGTTCCTTCATTTACACCTATAATATAAACATTTCTAAATTCTAATCCTTTTGCACTATGCATAGTTGTAAATATGACACCATCATTCTGTTTATTCTTATTATTTTCCATTAATTCAGTCTTTACCCTATCAATATGCTCTAAAAACTCTGTCACAGTATTAAAATTAGTAGCTGAACTCTCAAGTTCATTTAATATCTCTACAAGCCCATTAGTCTTTATTTTTCTGTTACTACAATAATCTAAAACGTATCTATCATAATCAAGACTGGTTCTAATATAAGATATTGCATTTTTAGGATTTAAAGTATTTAAATAACTTAAATCTATTTCCAAATCATTTATTGTTTTGACTTGTTTCGGATGAAGATTACATTTATTTATTAATGCTGTTATAAAATCATTTTCATCCTTAACCATATTTATACTATCTTTAGATATATATCTAAATGGCTTATTTATAATTCTTAACCAATCTTTATTTGATTTTGGATTAATACCTATTCTTAAATATGCTAGTATATCTTGACTTGCCCAATGGTCATATATTGTAATTACTGAATCTTTTACTACAAATGGAATTCTCATATCCATAAACACATCTACCAATGCTCTTGACTGTATATTGGTTCTATAAATTACTGCAAAATCTGAATACTCTACATAATCTTTTTTTATTTCGTCAATTATTTTCTTGGCAATATATAAGGCTTCTTCCTCTGAATCATGTAGAGAAATATAACTAACACTTCCTCCAGTGCCTTGACTACACTTAATTACTTTTTCATATCTATTTTTATTTTTTTCTATAAGTCTATTTGCAGTATGCACTATTTCACTTTTAGACCTATAATTTATGTCTAATATTATTTTTTTAGTATTATTAAAGTATTGCTCAAATTCAAGTAAAAAATCTGGTCTAGCTCCTCTAAAACCATATATACTTTGGTCCTCATCTCCAACTGCAAATATATTGTTCAATGGATTAGAAATTAACTTTAAAACTTCAAACTGCACTTTATTTATGTCTTGAAATTCATCTATTAGTATATATTTATATACATTTCTAACCATTTCTAATGCAGATTTATTATTCAAAAGTAAATAGTAAGTTCTTATAAGCATATCATCAAAATCTATTTTATTAACTTTAGATTTTTGTTCTTCGTATAAGTTGTACACTTTTAAAAACTCATCTTTTGTTAGTACTTCTGAATTAAATTCGCTTTTATCCATCAGTTCATTTTTTACATAAGAAATTTCATTTATAACTTGCCCTATATTCTCATCATCATCAGCATTCTCTACATTTAAACTTTTTAAGATTGCCTTGATTGTCATTCGTTTGGATTTTTCATCAAATATACTATCTAAATTGTATCTTTCAAAATACCTTAGAATTTTAAAAAATACAGAGTGGAAAGTGCCATAGGTCACCTTATTAAGCCTTATATCATTACTTAAACTTAAAGCTCTATTTTTCATTTCTATTGAAGATGCCTTGGTAAAGCTTATTGCCAAGATTCTTGTTGGGGCTATGTTTTTGTTTACGACCATATTAGCTATTCTATATGTAATTACTCTTGTCTTACCTGAACCAGGCCCTGCAAGTATCATGCAAGGCCCATCTATATGTTCAACTGCTTCTAATTGATTTTCATTTAACTTTCTTATATCTATATTTGTTGTGATTATTAGCTCCACCACCTTAATTTATAATTATATTATTTTCTTTTTAATTATAAACTAAAAGTTCATAAAAATACATTTAAATTTTCCTCTATTAAACCACACCATTCCTATTTTCATGACATATCTTGAGCTCTTTTCCAATTTTGGCATTTATATCTTCAGGGATAAATGTTGGTTTACTAATATAATACCCCTGCATATAATCTATTCCAAGATTAATTAATGTTTCCATTTCACCTTTGGTCTCTATACCTTCTGCTATCACTTTAATACTTCTTTCATTAGAGTATGAGATAAGATTTTTTAATATTTTCTGTCTGTCTTCATCTTTATCAATACCTCTTACAATAGACATATCAATCTTTACATAATTTGGCATTATATACAATAATACAGCATCTCCATTGTATCCTGTCCCAAAATCATCTAAAGCAATTACTATGTTCCAATGATTTATATATGTTTTCTTTTTCTCAATAAAGTCTTCATTAATCTTATCATTCTCTGTTATTTCTAATACCACTCTATTTAAGTAATCACCATATAAATCTTCAATTTCCTCAAAATCCACTTTTGATTGATGTCAGATTTTCTGGGTCTAGCTTATAATTATCTTCCTTTTTTAAACTACATCCTGTAAGTAATAAAACAACCATTGATGTAATAATTAATTTTGTAAACTTACGCTTATTCATAAAATCTACCCCTTCAAATTTATAAAGTTTATAATAGCATTAAAACTGTAACTTCACTATTTATATTAGCTATAGAACGTTTACTGATATATTTAAACAGGATTTACAACATATTTAAAAGCAATTAAGAAACATACAATTACAAATATTGAAAATAAAGCTTTTACATAATTCTTATTTCTAAATGCACCAAACGATACTAATCCTTGTTGAATAGCTACTGTAATCACTAAAAGAATCATTATTATATTAAGTTGAACCAACTTAAACAAATAAAGTAATGAAAACACTAATAAGAGTACACATAATACAATACTAGATTTATTAATAATATCGTCAATCTTATCTACTGTCTTAGACTGTTTATTAACTTCCTTTAGTTTTTCTTTATTTAAATTCTCAATTTTTTTATTATACCTCTCTCTTGTTTTATCTTTATATTTTGAGTTTTTATTCTTATTACCCATTTATTTCCTCACCCTCTATAAAATTTTTTTAATTGAGCTTTTACATCATTTAAATATTATATATTTAAGATACCATATATTCTCACAAAAAGGTAACTTACTATTCATCTATTTTTAATTTTCGCATAAAAAAGCCATCTCCTTCTAGAAATAATTCTGTCCTGAGATAGCTTTTTTAACTATTTATTTTCTCCAACATCTTCTACATTATCATATTTACTATCAACTAAAACTATATCAACTCTTCTATTTTTTGACCTACCTTCTTGAGATGAATTATCTGCTATTGGTCTAAATTCGCCATATCCTACAGCAGATAACTTATCTGGTGCTATCCCTGCATTGTCAATAAGAAGTTGAACAACATTAGTTGCTCTCATAACTGATAAATCCCAGTTTGATTTAAATTCAGAATTTTTTATAGACATATTATCTGTATGACCTTCTACCCTCATGTAACTATTCATTTCATTTAACATCTTACCTATTTGAATAATCTTATCTCTAGAATTATCCTTTATAATTGCTTTTCCAGTATCAAATAGTATTGTATCTTTAAGGCTTATTACCAAGCCTCTATCTTGAACTTTTAATGATACTGAATTATCCATACCATTTTCATTTAAATACTTCTGAATTTCTTCACCAACTTTTTTAAATTCAGCATTTTGTAAACTATCTAAATTACTACTTTCTGGTTCAACTACTGGTTCCATTTTGCTATTACCACCTTCAATAACTCCAGCAGAACCACCAAACGCAGAATTTAAAGATTGAGATAATTGTTTATATTTCTCTGCATCAACATTACTCATAGAATACATTATGATAAAGAAAATCATAAGTAGTGTTATGAGGTCTGAATAAGTTAAAAGCCATCGCTCATTATTTTCTTCTTTTTCATCTTCATCATTTAACATAAACATTCCATCCTTTTATATTATTCAGCTCTACCATCAGTTTCTTCAAGTTCAATTAACTCTTTTGAATTTAAAAATATTTTTAATTTTTCTGTCATTAAACTAGAATTATCACCCTCAAGTATAGATAGTATTGCTTCTATCACCAAAAGTCTTTCACTTATTTCTTGTTGATTTATAGCCTTAAGTTTTGATGCTATTGGTAACCATATCAAATTGGCAGAACCAACACCATATAATGTAGCCAAAAATGCGACAGAGATTTGAGGTCCTAGTGCATCAGGATTACTTGAAAGATTCCCTAAAATATGTACTAATCCCATAACTGTACCTATTATCCCCAGTGTAGGAGCATATCCTCCTGCTGAATCAAAGATTGCGATTCCTTCTTTATGTCGTTTTGATGTTATCTGTATCTGTGATTCCAAGATGTTTCTTATAGTAGCTGCATCAACTCCATCTACCATAAGTTCAAGACCTTTTCTAATAAAAGGGTCTAAATCTTCTTTCTCACTTATTTCTTTGTCAATACTAAGAAGCCCCTCTTTCCTAGCCCTAACTGCAATTTCTTTGAAATAAATTATATTTTCTATGTTATTAGATTTTTTATTTTTAAAAGCTAATAACATTATCTTTATTGACTTTTTAAACACAGAGAATGGTGTTGAAGCTCCAACAGCTCCTATAGTTCCACCAAAAACAACAAGTGCTGATGAAAATACAAATAATGCTCCAACATGTCCTCCATCAATGACAAAAGCAACTACTAAAGATGCTATTCCCACTATGAAAAAAATTAAAGTTATCATATATTTCCTCCTTTCTTTAGTTATACATAGCAAATCATTTACAGGCATTATAAAAAGACTATCTTTAACAAGAATAGCCTTTAGCAATTGGCGGAGAAGGAGGGATTCGAACCCTCGCACCGGTTACCCAGCCTAATCCCTTAGCAGGGGATCCTCTTGAGCCACTTGAGTACTTCTCCATATCTCTATACTAGTAAATTATATAATAAAATTATATTTTAGTCAATTGTTTTATAAAATTTGAGTTATTTTGAATTATTAAACATCTATTTTTACTTTTTCGCTTAAATCTAAGTTTCAAATATGGTAAAATTATTTTGCATAACACTTATAATATTCTTTAACAAATATACATAAACCCTGACTTAATTGTAAGTTATGCTTAAAATTAAAATAAATGACATAATTCAAATGTTTGATATATCAATAGAAACTGCACGAAGAGATTTAGCTCATATGGAGAGTGTTGGTCTTTTAAAAAGAGCTTATGGTGGTGCTATACCAGTTATAGCAAGTAGTGTAGAACTCAACTATGTTAAAAGAAAAAAATAAACTCAAATGATAAAAAACAGATTGCTATTAAATGTAGTGAGTTTATAAATACAAATGATACTATTTTTATGGATACTGGAACTACTGTTCTTGAAGTTTCAAAAAATTTAAAAGACAAAAAAATCTAACTGTAATAACCAACTCAATTTTAGTTTCAAATGAACTTATGAATACTAATATAAAAGTATACGTACTTGGTGGTTATCTTAGAGAAACTGAGGGTTCTTTCTCTGGTCCACTTACACTATCAGCTATTGAACAATTTAATGTTGATAAGGCTATTTTAGGTGCTGGAGTCATAACTCTTGAAAATGGTATCTCTGACTATCACTTAGAAGAAGCACTTGTTAGAAAAAAATGATTGAAAGGTATAGAAAATCTATAGTGGTTGTTGAACCTCCTAAGTTTGGTATAAGTTAATTTAGTAGCTCCTATAGTTCATAAGACACTCTTTTTTGTGTTAAATCAAATATATTTTCATATTTCAATACTGAAAAAGAGGCTTATCTCTATTTTGAGACAACCCCCTTTAGGTGAATATATCTAAAAAATATCGTATTTATTTATTTCCTCTGCACAGTGAGAATCTGAACCTAAAACTAATGGAATATCGTATTTTTTTACCAATTTTAACAAGTATCCATCTATATAAGATTCTTTGCAATACTCTTTTCTATTACCAGAAACATTGTAATCAAGTTCGTAACCTTTTTCTTTGACTAACTTTATTAAGTCTTCAAGAATTTTGTTTCCTTCATAATCGTATGGGAATACTTGATTAAACTTTCTAACTAAATTTAAATGACCTATTCTTTTTGGCTTATGTATTCCTAAATCTGAATTTACAGCTTTTATCAAGGTTTCATAATACTTATTATACACAGCTTCAATACTACCTAACTTGTCGATTAAATTTTGAAACTCTTCTACACTGTAATCTACACAATAATAACCATCTTCAATTTTAATTATATGCACTGATAAAAGAGAATCCTCTAACTCTTCTCCATATTTATCTAAGTTATTTTTTATCCCTTCTTCGTATCCTTCTATAAAATCTACTTCTGACCCTACATTTATCTTGATTTTGCCCTCATATTTTTCTTTCAACTTCTTAACATCATTGAAATACTTTGGTAAATCATCAATACTCATACAACTATCATTTTCAGGAGCAGGGTCTTCAAATCCATCTGCATATGGAAAATGCTCTGTAAATGTCATTTCTGTTATTCCAACATCAATTGCTCTTTGTATGTATTTTTCAAAATCATCCTTACTTCCATGAGGACAATAAGGTGAATGTATATGACCATCCTTCATAAATAATTCACTCCTTTTTTAAATAAAAAACCTCATATAATCACATGAACTTTTTTTAACTTTAAAACAATATTTTTTAATCACACTAACTCTTATTATATCTAACATTGAATTAATTTTAAACAGTCTTTAGAATATCTTAACATTAATACTATTTTTAACTTAAGATTAATACTACCTTTAAATAGTAATACTCAATATATAAGTAGGGAACATTAAATAACCCCATATTATAATAAAATTTACTCATTAAAGTATATTACATACCACCTAAAAATTTCAATAATTAAATATCAAAAAACGTAAAAATCGCCTATATCAGACATATAAGCGATTAATTATATTTACATATGTTTTTTAGCCTCTAACAACATTTTATTAGCTTCTTCCATATACTCTATAGCATTTTCAATACTCTTTGCTGTTTCTTCTTTTCCAATAGCTCTAGCTTTTTCAACCCACTCTCTAAATCCTTCTTCATGAGTTTCATTGTGATTTATCCAGTGTACTAAAAGTATTTTTAAAGTTTTTTCATCCTTAGATTCTGCTGATTCCTCATGACTATGTTCGTGGTCATGGTCATGAGCATGGTCATGTGGATGTTCATGACATATATCTCCATGAGTATGTTCGTGACAATGGTCATGGTCATGATTACCATGATGATATCTTACAATCTCTCTATCAAAAATCATTAGTTATTCCTCCTGTTATTTTATATTAAATTCTTTTTTTATAAGATTTACAGAATCTTTTACAAGTAGTGCTAATGGTTTACCTTCTAATCCAACTAACTCTACATTTTCTGGCATAATAGGTAAAAGTATCTTTAGTGCCTCACTATCTGCAATAGCTTCACTTATATTACAAGTAACTTCTCCCATCATAGAATTAGGTATTATTACAGAAATAGGTGCAACTATTATGTTCGCTTTTTTAGCTGACACTACTATAGCATTTTCCCCTGTAGCTCCTTTATTAGCATGAGCCTTCATCATAGAACTGGTTGCTATAGAATTAGTCCCTAGTGCATAAATTTCTACATATGTAGGCAATTCTTCTCTCAAAGAAGAAACTATCTGGGCTCCAATGCCTCCACCCATTCCATCTATCACTGCTATTATCATATGAAATTCCCCTATTAATTAATTTTCTTGTATTATTATCTTATGGTCCATCAATCTTATCTCTTTAATTATTCCATCTATTATCTTTTGCTCTCCTAATAAATCAGTTAAATAAATCTTTCCATCACAAGGGTCTATATTAACCACATTTTCCATAACCTTTTCTAACTCATTATTACTTTTACAAATGAAAGCTGATGATTCACACATATAAATCTCCTCCTAATATGATTTTATTAAAAATCAAAAAAAGATTTCCTTAGGTATTTCAATACACCAAAGAAATCTTCATGATTTCAGTTTTTGTATATTATTATACCTTAAGTATAGCACTTTAATTTATATAAAGTCAATTAAAGTTAACGCTTTTTGTTGTACTCTTCATTCTTGTATTTTTCATATAATTCTTTAGCTAATTGCTTCTCATAATCAGTCAAATCGTCCTCTACAAACTCAACATTAAATTGTTCAGCTAATCCCTTTACTATATTTTCTTGTAGAATATCTATATCTATTTTTCTACCAAGTTCATTTTCTATTCCACTTGCCTTCTCAGCTGTAAATTTCATAGCCCTTTCCTTCAATTCTGGTGTCTTAGTTTTTATTAATTTAAATAATTTTTCTACATCAAAATCCAGTATTATTGAACCATGTTGTAATAGAACACCATCTTTTCTACTTTGAGCACTTCCAATGACTTTCTTATTATTAATAGTAACTTCATATGATGCATGTGCATTAAAACATGCAGCTGATAGATTTTCCCTACCTATTCTCTCGCCTCTATTTAGATTATCTGTTTCTATACCACTTAAATTTAACCCTTTGACTAAACCTTCACTTATATATCTATAAGACTGGTTAATACTCTTATCAATTAAAGGATTATCTTCTCCTATAATTATACTATAAGTTAGCTCATTATCATGTAATACAGCTCTTCCTCCTGTAATTCTTCTAGTATAGTCTATATTCATACATCTACACTTATCCAAATCTATCTCATCTTCCAATTTCTGAAAATATCCTATACTCAAACAAGCTGGCTTCCATGTATAAAATCTAAGTGTTGGCCTATTATGTCCCTTCTTATATGCAGTAAATATAGCTTCATCAATTGCCATATTCATTGCACCATCATATGATTTATTATGTATAACTCTCCACTGATTCATGATTATTACGCCTCCATCTTTAGTATAAATATATCCTAGAAATCCTCTATAGATTTATTTCTCTTATAACTAAATCTATCTCGCTTTGATTTAAAGGTCTTGAATAGTTATATATAGTACTTCCTGGTCTTTCATTATAGTATGGTCTATTGCAGTCCTTGCATCCTCTTATTTCAAAAGGATAGCCTTTGTTTATGTCTTTTATAATATCATTATTAAGTTTTATACTATCTAAGTATCCATTTTTAAATTCAAAGTACTCTTTTGAATAGCCTTTATTTATCATATAAGACATTAACTGTACCCTTCTGTAACTTTCTATGTTTGGTTGACTTATATTTTCCATTTCAGTTCCTCTAACTGGAGTAAATGCAAATAAACTAATCGTTATATTATTTTCCTTTAAATAAGTATATAAGCTATATATATCTTCATGACTTTCACCCATACCAACTATTATATGTGTACTTATTTTATTAGGATATGATTTTGACATTTCAGTTATAAATTTTAACTTTTCGTCATAGTTATTTCCTTTTACTTTTTCATATAATTCTTTATTTGCTGCATCTATCGCTATTCCTATTTTATCTACTCCTGCTGAAAAAAACTTATTTATTTCTTCATCATTCTCTAATTTTGCAGATAACGAAATTGGCATATCTATCTTACCATTTATATAGTTTATAAAATCTAAAACAGACCTGTGTGCTTCCTCACTTGCCATTGATTGAATACATATTCTCTTTATATTTTTCCCTTTATAAGTTCTTAAAGCATCTAATATTTCCTCTTTAGAAAACGCTGGCCAAACTACTCTTGATAACTTATCTTTTCTAGTACTACTTTCTATTGATTGAGAACAAAAACTGCATCTGTTTATACACTTTTCTCCAATCATTACATATGCTGTAGTAGGAGGTATATCGCTTTTTTTGTTTAATATTCCAAGTTCTATTGCTGTCCCAGATGATAATCTAATCATAAAACGCAACACTCCTTACACACAGTTATTGTCATATTCATTTCTATAGCCTTATTCTTAGCAGACCTTGATGGTAATACTATTTTATTGACTCCACACATTATAGATAGCTGGTCTAACTCTTTTCTGTACATACCTCTTGGTCTCATGCACCCTAGATTAATTTCAGTATCTGGCAAGTTAATTCTAGCTTCACATAAAATATCTACTACTCCTTCTAGCTTAGGAGGTTCTACATTTTCATATTCAGTTCCCTTTGTTGGAATAAGAACTATAAAGGTAAGTTTATTAGGAGGATTTTTTTGTAGGTATTCTATAATCTCATATTCACCTTTTATTTTTCCTCCTTTTAAACCAATACATATATGTGGTGCTACTTCTGTATTTTCTCTTAGTGTATTATAAACTTCGATATAATCTTCTTTACTCTTTTCCATCTTATAAACTTCTCTTATAGTTTCTTTATCAAATACTAAATCAAAAGAAACTATATCTAAATACTTACACAACTCTATAATACTACATTTATCCATAAGTCCTAAATGAGCATTCAACCTGTATCCTTGCTCCTTTAAGCTTTTAATAGTCTGAATATGAGTACTCATTGGAACATCTCCCTCATAACTACAACCACCACTCAATAAAAAGCTAGTTATATTCCTTGATTGTACTTTTTCCTTATAATCCTCTATTGGCACCATATTGTTTAAATAGTGACCATTACAATGAGCACATTTCAAACTACATTGATTGCTTGTAGTACTAAGAGCTAATGTCTGATTAGGATAAGCAAACTCTATTTTATTTCCAAAATTCCTTAATTTAATATCAAATGCTATTTTCATTTTTTCAGATAGATTATTGTTCATAGTTTATTCCTTTTCAGTTACATTTTACTCTTCTAATAATTTCTTTGCTGTTGGAAACTGTTCTATATTCGTATGTGGCAAGAAACATGCAGAGATAAATTCATCCATATAGCTTGGGTATACACTAAGTTCAACATAAGTTATTTGATTACCTATTTCCTCAAGCTTATTTTTTGCATCCTTACTTATAAGAGCTAAGTAAGAACCAACAAGTGAACTATTTCCAATATAAGTAAATTTTTCTCTATCAATATCAGGAAGTAATCCTATAATTATTGAGTTTTCTATGTCTAAGTTATTTCCTATACCACCTGCTATATAAACTCTATCTAGTATACTAAAATCCATACCTAAACTGTCTACAAGAGTGTATGCACCTGAATATATAGCTCCTTTAGCTCTTATGAAGTTATCTATGTCAACTTCATTGACTACTATATCATTTTCTAAATCAAATTCTTCTTTAAATGCTAATACATACTCTCCTATCTCATGCTCATTAAATCTAACTCTCTTATTGTCCAAATCTCTATATATCTTACCTCTTCTATCTATTACACCTTTAGTAATCATTTGGCAGATTAAATCAATTATACCAGAACCACATATACCAACTGGGGCACATTCATCTATAATTTTTAATGTTGGCTCTAAAGTTTCCTTATCAATAGTTACTTTTTCTATTGCTCCTGCTGATGCCCTCATTCCACAGCTTATACCTCCACCTTCAAATGCAGGTCCTGCTGAACACGCACAGCTCATCATATAATCTTGATTTCCAAATACTATCTCTCCATTAGTTCCTAAATCTATAAATAAAACATTTTCTTCACTTGACCATATACCTGCAGATAATACACCTGCTGTTATATCTCCTCCTACATAACTTGCAACAGATGGAGCTAAGTACACATATGCACTGTCATTTACAAAAAGTCCAACATTTTCTCCCATAAGTTTTGGAGATTTCAAAAATGGTGGTATGTAAGGTTCTTGTCTTAAGAAGTCTGTATACACACCTAAGAATAAACTTGTCATAGTTGTATTCCCAGCAGCCACTAAAGTAACTACATCTTCTTTATTTATTCCATTTCTTTCGTATATTGTTTTTAATAGTGGATTTATAGTTTCCTCAACTATAGCTTTGTGAAGTGTTTCTAAGCCATTTTTCTTAGTTGAATATATAATCCTATTTATAACATCTGCTCCGTATTTTATCTGTGCATTTCCAGAAGAGGCTTTATCTACTACTTCTTTTGAATATAAGTCTACTAAACATACTACTACTGAAGTTGTACCAATATCTATTGCAACTCCATATAAGGAATTTTCTTTGTTACCTTCTTCTATATTTATGATTGTAAGTTTTTTTTGTTTTTGAACATACGTTATTGTAATTTTAAAATCACTCTTTCTAAATACTGTTGGCATCTTTCTAAGTATATCTAGCCTAAAATCTATTTCATTATATCCTAAGTTATTTCTAACATATCTTTCCAATCTATCTACATCACTTATATTATCATCTAAGTTTGGCTCTTCCATTTCTATGTATTTCTTTTTTATATTTGTTTTAAATTGAAGGTTATGTTCTTCAATTATTTTTTTAGCTCTTTCAAATATTTCTCTATCTTCTTTTTTATTACTACCTTCTATCTTCATACCATGCATAGAAGATGATACTTTAGAAGGAACTTCAATTTCTATATCTGAGATTACCTTTGTACAACAAGCCAGTATATAACCTTGCTCCCACTCATCATCCGTTATATGTCTTGTTTTTTCTGTATCAACTTTCCCATTCAATAATTTTACTTTACATTTACCACAAGACACATTTCCATTACAAGGAGCATCTATAAATATGTCTGCATTTCTTGCAACCTCTAGTAATATATCCCCCTCATTACAATAAACTTCTTTATTGTTTGGTGTAAAAGTTACTTTTATCATATTATCCTCCCAATTTGTTCTATATATTATAAAAGGAAAGTATAGCTAAATTTGCGTGCACTCAAATTTTACTATACTTTCCCCAATTATAATAATATACTAATCTTTAATTATTCTAATCCAGCCTCGTATTCTTTATCACTTAATAACGTATCAAGTTCAGCCACATCAGCTAGTTTTACTTTTAATATCCAGTTTTCATATGGGTCTTCATTTATACATTCTGGCTCATCTTCTAATTTTTCATTAACTTCCAATACCTCACCATTAACAGGAGATATTAAATCAGAAGCTACTTTAGAAGACTCAACTACTCCAAAATCTACTCCCTTAGTTACAGTATCTTCTACTTCTGGTGTTTCAACAAACAATATTTCTCCTAATTGATCTTGAGCATAGTCTGTTATACCTATATATACAATATCTCCATCAATTACTTTTACCCACTCATGATCTTTAGAGTATTTTAATTCTGGTAATAATTTCATTTCGATAGACCCCCAATATTATATTATTGATTAAATTACTTAAATCATATTAATATTATATCATATTATTTTAAATTTTCCATCAATTACATTACACTTTCCATAGCTAATGCTGGATGACCTTTTTCTTCTAAGAAAGCTAATACTCCTTCAGAATCGTCAGCTATAGTTTCATCACAAACCATATCACAGAAGTTTTCTATTCCAGTCATTTCTTTAACTGTAGCATTTAATTTATCAGCTACATAATCTTTTAATTCTTTTGGCATCCAAACGATTCTTTCTGGTCCACCTTCTGCATAAGCGAATTTTTTAGAAGATATGAAATGTCTTCCGTGTCCCATGAATCCTGGAGTTTGAACTCCTCCACCTGTCATAGAAGCAAGTTCTCCAAAAGTCATACCAACTGGAGTAACACTTGCAAATTCTCTGTTAACTACAACAAATCCATTTGCTTCTGGCATTATACCACAGATACACTCGAAACATCCACAAGAAGTCATAGGGTCTTCTAATATAGAGTATAATGTAACAGCTTCAACTGCACCTTGAGATATTTGGTTTACAGTTTCATTTACAGAGTTCCATACACCTGTTCTATCGTCTAAACATTCACCTTTTTCTATTGGTTGACAAGGACCTGTAGGGTCTAATTCTTTAGTAGCTTTAGCATCTAACCAGCTAACTGCTCCACAAAGACCAAGTCTTTCAGGAGTAACAACACAAACGTGAGCTGGTGCGAATGATTGACATAAGTTACAAGAATAGAAAGTATCAACACTTTCATCAACTAATGAAGCTAGTCTTTCATCTCTAGCATTGTACTTAGCTATTGCTTCACCTTTTAATTCTGAAACTTTTTCAGCATCTGTAATTATAGTTATTTCACACTTATCAACAACAGATTCAAATTCATCTAACATCTTAGCATATAAAACTTCTCCTATATGCTCAAGTCTAAATCCTTTATCAAATGCATCTTTAGAGATTCTTACCCAAGCCATATCTCTTTGTCCAACGTGCATTACACCTTCTATATAGTTTAAGAAGTAGTGGAAACGTCTTTCAAGAACTGGCTCGAAATCTTCTTGCATGTTTTTACCAGCTATTTTAACTATTACAGCAAGTGGTAATCTTAATACACCATCTGCATCAACTTCATCTATATTTGGTCCTATTATTTCTATCTTATGGTCTTCAACTTCTGTTGCTTCTTTCTTAACAACAAGTTCCCAAGCTTCAGTTCTGTTTCCACCAAATTCAGCAAACATGTCGCTCTTTCTAATTCTCTCACCTTCAAATGCTGCTGCAAATGAAACTGGGATAGGTATTTCAGTAACTTTTATTTTTATTCCTCTAGCTTCTAATGAAGTAGCTACTATCTTATCATAATCTTTTTGAGTTAATAAGTTCATTGGAACTTCAAGAACTGTTTGGTCAGTTACAACTGGGAATCCTAAAGCTATTGCTCCAGCACCTGCAGATACAACTAATTCACTTAATGGTCCAAATGCATTAACAAATGCAGGAACTCTATTAGCTGTGTACTCTAATAATCCGTTTAAATCACCAGGAGTTAATCCACCGAATATTAATGCCGCTCTTACTGCAACAGATACAACGTGGATAACAGAAGTTACGTCATATCCTAGAGGTATAACTCTTAGTTCAAGACCCATTTTTACTCCAGCTTCTATAGCTTGGTCTATAACTTTACCAACTAAGAAAGTCAATAAACCTTTAGATTGATAATCTTTTATAACTTTTGCTGCTGATTCAGCATCAGGACATTCACCAAGAACAACTGCAACACCAGGTATATCTCCTGTAACTAGTGGTACACCAAGTGATCTGATTATAGGGTCAGTTATATGACCTGCACATGGCTCACTATATGGAGCATCCATAGTTGAATATTTTAATGCTTCAATTACTTCTGCAGCTAAAGCTGTAGCTAAACCAGCATTAAAAGCATGTTCTAATAAATGAGTTCTATTTATTAAAGATTTTACTACTTCTAAAGCACCTTCTAAGTCCCCTAAAGTGTTCATCTTTTGTCCTGTTGCAGCATATATACAAGGTAATGAATATGCTGTATCAGGGAAAGCCACTTTATGCTCTTTTCCATTTTTTTCTATAGCTTCAGCTAGCATAGCTTGAGCCGCACCTAAAGCTTGTTCTGACCCTGTAAAGATTATATTATATAGATTCATTCTATTTCCCCCTTTAATATTTACACCTATTTTTTATTAACTATACCCTAAAAACCCTAGAAAGCAAATCCACCTTCATTTAGCTCTAAGAAAGAGTCTGCATATAAAGATGCCCCGTTGATTATGTCACAAGATTTTACAGTTTTCATTAATTCTGGGTCACATGGATTCATTATAGCTGAACTAAATCCATTGGCCATTGCCATTGCTAAGAATGCACTATCTAAAACAGGTCTAACATGCTTAGGACATCCATTAGATACGTTAGATAATCCTCCTGTAGTTAAAAGTCCCATTTCAGTCATCATTTTTATAGCTTCTAAAACTTCTACTTGTTTCTCTTGCATTCCTTTTATAACTAAGCATAATGGGTCGAATAGTATATCAGTTGGTTCCATTCCTAACATTAAGCCTTTTTCTAATATTTCTTGGCAGTAAGCCATACGCTCATCATTATCTCTTGGTATACCTTCTTTTGCACATAAACCTATAACCATTGAGTCATATTCAGCTGCTATATCTATTAAATCAAATCTTGAACCAGCATCAGCAGAGTTTATTATTGGTTTTGCATTAGTTCTATCGTAAACTTTAAGTCCAGCTTCGATAGCTTTTTTATTAGCTGTATCTAATGCTATAGGAACATTGTTGAACTCAGATTGAAGTAATTTAACTCCCCATGTCATTATTTCTTCGCCATCTCTTTCAGCAGGCCCTATATTAAAATCTATATAGTGTGCTCCTGCCTCTAATTGTTCTTTTGCTCTTTTTAAGATTGGAGCTGGGTCTCTTTCTGCTAATGCTTTTCTTATTGAAGGTGATATACAGTGTATTCTTTCACCTATAATCATAAATTTTTCCATTTATAATGTCCCCCTTTAAATTTAATATTAATAGTTAGTTAATATTTTATTAGTTTGTTTGGCATGCTTTTTCTTGGTATCCTTTTAAGAACTTAGGTAATTCCATAGATTCCTCTGGTCCTATAACTACATTCCATCCTGGTAAGTTATCTTCTATATCACCTTTAAGTACTGCAACTTTTCCTGGAATTATAAGGTCTTTACAATTAGTTACTTCTTCTACTTTACTTTCTTTGATGAAAGCAGAGATTGAGTTTCCACCAAATTTACCAGCAGCCCAAGATGTAAGAACTGAATATCCACCTGCATCTGGTATTACTAACCATACTGGAACTTTTGATCTTTCTATATCTCCAGCAACTATGAAGTAAGTTAATGCAAAGTCAACAGTAACTAATACTGGAGAATTTTCATCTGGGTTATTGATTGGATAAATCTTTGGTTCAACTCTCATTGGTCTTTGTGGGTCAGTGTATATGTTTTGTCTTAGTGCAAATAATGGTAATGCCTTAGCATAACTAATATCATCTATTACTATTATAGAACCGTATTTTATAGTGAATATTGATGATAAAGCAACTTCCATCATAGGGTTTGAATTAGATAATCTATTTGCAAATACTATTGAAGGATATCCAAATGTTCTATCTTGCTCTTTTAAAGCTATTCTTCTAACTTGTATAGCATTAGTGTAAGTATCTTTTATGTTTTCTCCTGTTACATCTAATACTAATTCTTTATATCCAGCAGCTTGAACTAATTCAACTGTTTCATATAATTCTTCTAAGCTACCAGCTTTTACACCTAATGGTAAACTTGCTCCTTTAACTACTTCTATCATATCTTTGTAGTTCTCTTTAGTTGCTCCATATACCATTGGTCTAGTATCTTTTAATACTTCAACAGCTTCTTTAACTACTTGTGCATCATCACAAGTTAAAATATAAGCTACTTCTAATCCACTGCCTTTTATTTTATCTATTAATTTTAAATATGCGTCTTTATCTCCACAATACTCTAAAACAGCCATTTCAACTTTCATTTGTTCACCAATTCTTACATAGTCAACTTTTTTCATGTTAGCTATCTTAGCGTCTACTGCCTCATCACTCATACAAGTACAGAATGAAACTGCATATCTATTTCTACTTACTAATGTTTTTTCATGTCTAAATAATACTGTTTCCCCACCTAGTTCATACTCAGATGCACCAGCACCAACTTTTAAAGCTTTCATTAAAGGTGCAGTAGCCTCTGATAGTTTCGCTATAGCGTCATCAGACATATGTGGGCATTTACCTACTTCTACAGCTCCTGAAGCAACCTTCATAGAGAAAGCCATACAAGTTGGGAATCCACAATCCTTACAGTTTTTCTTTGGTGTTAATTTAAATATATCTAAAGCTTTTAATGCCATTATTTTCTCCCCCTAACCTTAACAATTTAATTAAGCTAATGCGTTAACTAATTCTTTTATAGTTTCTATTGATTTTGGATGACGAAGTATAACTGCGTTTGAACCACCTACTAAAACACTTGCTGCAGTTGAAACTTCCATTGCTATAGTTCTTTCTTCTGGACAACCCCAATCTGGCTCATCTTCAATTGGAGCTATAGCTTCTTTAACATGACCTACTTCAAAAGCTACTGGTGTTATGATAGGCATTTGTAATGTCTTATCATTTTGACCAAATGCTGCAAGTCTGATTCTATCCATAGTAGATGCAACATACTCATATCCATAACCAACTGCTGAACATCCAACATTCATAACTATATTTTCACCTTTAACGCCTAATTGAGTTAACAATACGTTTAATTGTTTAGCTAGGTTTATATCAACAGAAGATTCAGCTCCTACTTTATGTGCATAAGCCATACCAGCTGATGCTCCTACTCCCTTATAGTTATCTTCTACTGCTGACATAAATAGACAGTTATGTCCATCTAATGCTTGAGCTAATTTTTCAAACAGTTTACCATCTTTTTCATGATTTCCTGAACCAGCTACAACTAAAGGTAATTTTATTGCTTCAACCACTGCTTTAGCTACATCAGCACATTCATCAACTGACTTATCTAATCCATTTGGGTCAGAACCATCAAATTTTAAACAAATAAAGTCTGCTTGTGTATTAGCTTCAACATATTTAGCCCATTCCACTGGACAGTTAGCTACATCTTTGTATAACTCCTTATATGAATCAGTCCAGCTTTCAGGATAAACGTCTGATATTTGTATACCTATTTTTGGAGAATTACCTACTTCCCCATCAAAACTATAAAAAGGTAATACATTTTCCCCACCTAATTTAATTGCTTTTTCCCCTATTCCTACTTCAACTTCTGATATTTTTCCAGAATATTTTTGAGTAGACATTTTAAATGCCATATTTTTTTCCCCCTTAAGCCTATTTTAATTCTAATTTAGCAAAAATTTCTTTCATAGCCACTTTAGATTTTGAATCTTCAGGTAAATTAACTAAAGGAATACCTGTAGAATCATATTCATATATCAATTCATCCATAGGTACGACACCGATTAGCTCTAGGTTATGCTTTTCAATTTCTTCTTTAACACCATCATTCATAACCCCATTTGGAACTTTATTTACAATTAGAAGTATTCTTCCAACACTTAATTTTAGTTCCTCAGCTAAATCTCTTATTCTAGCAACAGCTTGTATGCTACGTCTTGAACAATCACTAACCAATAAAAGCGTATCAACATGTCTAGTGACTTTTCTACTTAAATGTTCCATACCAGCTTCGTTGTCCATGACTAAGTATTTATAATGACCAGATATTTTGTTTACTTGTTCTCTAAGTATTCCATTTACAAAACAGTAACATCCTTCCCCTTCTGATCTTCCCATTACTAATAAGTCATATCCTTCTCCTTCTTCAATTATAGAATTTAATCTAAATTGTAGATATTGTGCTTTTGTCATACCACCAGGGAATGCATTGCCTAACTTTTCTCTTTGATTTACTTCTTCTCTTATTTCTCCTATTGTTGCTTCAACTTCGATACCTAATACTTCATTTATGTTAGCATTAGCATCAGCATCTACAACTAATACTGGTCCCTTTTTGTCCTTAACCAAATAATCAATCAAAAGCCCTGTGAGACTTGTTTTACCAGTTCCACCTTTTCCTGCAACAGCTATATTGTATCCCATTTTAAGACTTCCCCCTTAAATCTAGCCACAGAGCCTTATGTACTCTGTCTGTTTATTATAATTTAGGTACAGAATGAACACATTCTCCATGTACATCATGAAGTGCTTCCATTAGTCCTTCAGATAAACTTGGATGTGGATGTATTGCATCCCCTACTTGTTCTACTGTTAATCCTAGATGAACAGCAAGTGATAACTCTGTTAATAAATCTGTAGCATGAGGTCCTACTACTGCTGCACCTATTATCTTATCAGTTTCTTTATCAGCTATAATTTTTACAAATCCTTGGAAATGTCCTATAGCCTGTGCTTTTCCAAGACCTCTAAAATCAAATTGACCTACATTGTATTCTACACCTTCAGCTTCAAGTTGCTTTTCAGTTTTACCAACACCAGCAACTTCAGGCTCAGTATAAACACATCTTGGAATTGCTCTGTAATCTACTACCTTAGTCTTACCTAAAGCATTTTCAACTGCTACGATACCTTCTTTAGAAGCAACATGTGCTAGGAAAGGAGTATCTATTATATCACCTATTGCGTATATACCTTCTACATTAGTTTCAAGATGCTCATTAACTACTACTTTTCCTCTTTCCATTTCAATTCCTATATCTTCTACTCCAGAATTATCAAGGTTAGGTCTTCTACCAACACATACTAGTGCATATTGTGCTTCTATAACCTTTCCATTAGAAAGAGTTGCAACAGCCTTACCATCAACTACTTCACAAGTTTGTACTCCAATACCTGTGATAACTTTAATTTTATCTTTTTTAAATTGTCTAAGTAGTTGTTTAGCTACATCTTTGTCTTCATTTAATAGTATTTGGTCAACCATCTCAACTATAGTTACTTCTGTTCCTAAGGCTCTAAAGAACTGCCCTATCTCACATCCTATGACTCCACCACCTACTATTAACATAGATTCAGGTATCTCTTCAAGTCCAAGAACTTCATCACTAGTTATTACTACTTTTCCATCATATGGGAACATTCTTGGTACAACTGGAACAGAACCATTTGCTAGTATTATCTTATCTGCTTTTATAGTTTCTACTGTTCCATCATCTTTAGTTACTTCTATAGTGTTTTTATCAATTAACTTTCCAAAACCATTAACTAGTTTTACGCCTCTTTTTTCAAATAAGAACTCTATACCACTTATTAATTGGTTTACAACTTTATTTTTTCTTTCCATTATGGCAGTAAAGTTTGGCTTAACTGTACCATCTATTTCTATACCAAAATCCTTTGCTTCTTTTACAGTATTCAGTACTCCTGAAGAAGCAAGAAGTGCTTTAGTTGGTATACATCCTGCGTTTAAGCAAGTTCCTCCAACTCTTCTTTTTTCAATAACTGTTACCTCTGCACCAAGCATAGAAGCTCTTATAGCTGCTACATATCCTCCTGGTCCACCACCTACTACTACTATCTTCATCCTTAATTCCCCCAAACCTTATATAATCTACAATCTTGCAATACTATAAACCTGCGGCATCCAGTATAGCAGGTATATTCTCTTCTGCCCCAATTGCCATTATATGAACACCATCACATAAATCTTCTTCTTTTAATTGTTTGATAAGTTCCCCTGCCATTTTTATTCCTTCACTTACCCAGTTTTCTTTTCCAGCTGCTCTTAATCTTTCGATTTGTTCATCTGGAACGAATATTCCTGGTACATTTGCAGTCATAAATTTAGCCATTCCTGGAGATTTTAAAGGTACTATCCCTGCTAATACCTTGCAATCCATATCCCTTGTTAATTCTCTAAACTTTCTCATTGTATTTATGTCGTAAAGTGCTTGTGTTTGGAAAAATTTAGCCCCTGCTTTTATTTTCTTTTGCATTTTTAATAATTGAACTTCTATTGGAGAATATTCTGGAGTTACTGATGCTCCTAGATAAAAATCTGGAGAACCTTTTAATTTATTACCAGCCATATCCGTACCTGCCATTAAAGTCTCAGCAGTTTGAAGTATCCCCACAGAGTCTAAGTCAAATACTCCCTTAGCTTGTGGATGGTCTCCTACGCTAGTATGGTCTCCTGTTAATGCCAACAGATTATTTATCCCAAATACACCTGCTGACAACATTTCTCCTTGTATAGCTATCCTATTTCTATCTCTCCCTGTTATTTGAATAACTGGCTCTAATCCAGCATCTTTTAATAATTTACATGTAGCAAGAGAAGTTGCTCTCATAACTGCTGATTGAAAGTCTGTTACATTTGCTGCATGAACTCTTCCAACTAATGGCTTTGCACATTCTATTAAATGTGAAAGGTCAGTCCCTTTTGGAGGAGCCATCTCAGTAGTAACTGCAAATTTTCCACTTTCTAATGTTTCTCTTAATAAGCTCATCTCTAATCCCCCTTTTAACCTTCTAAAAAAAACTTTTATGAATTTGCTGCTGCTTCTTTCTTTTTCTTTGCACTTAGACTTCTTGGATTATTTTGCTTAGAATAGTCTTTTGGTGGTCTTATTTCTGCTAAGTTATCTAATTGTCCTATAGCTTCTAGTCTTTCATATATCTTTATCCAAGCACAATCATTCTCTGCGTTTACTTCACACTTACCATTTTTAGCTCCACCACAAGCCCCATTCATAAGACCTTTAGCACACATAGTCACTGGACATATCCCACCTGTCCAACCAAGCTCACAGTCTCCACAAGCCTTACAGGCTTCCTCGTATTCTCCAACTCTTTGTACTTCCCCTATGAACAAAGTATTGTTGGCTGGATAAACTGGCTTATCTTTTAGGTTCTTAACTATTGTCTGTGTACCATCTCCACATGCCAAAGATAAAACTGCATCAGCTTCTTTAGTCTCTTCTTTTAGAGCTTTTAAATCCTTTTTAGACTTTAAAAGGTTACAAGCAGGGTCAAGCATTACATATCCTAAGATTTTTTTGCCTTCACCTTCAAGAGTTTCCTTCATTTTTAGAACTTCTTCTTCCCCACCACTTTTACAAGTTGCTGCACATTGATTACAACCAACTAAAACTAGCTTGTCAAAATTCTTCAAGTACCCTAGCACTTCTTCTAATGGTTTATTTTCAGAAATTATCATATCTACTTCCCCCCTAAACCTTCCACATATATATCTATTTATTGTTTTGTAATTTACAAGCCTTAACTACATGTTTTGCAAGTATAGATGTCGTAACTGAACCAACCCCCGCTGGAACTGGAGTTATCATTGATACTTTGTCTAAAACTGCATTTGTATCAACATCTCCACATAAATTTCCTTCTTCATCAACATTTATACCAACGTCTATAACTACTGCCCCATCTTTAACAAAGCTTTCATCAACCATCTTAGCTCTACCAATAGCTGCTATCAATACATCAGCCTCTGCTGCTACACCTGATAGGTTTTTAGTTTTTGAATGGCATATTGTAACAGTTGCATGTTCACTTAATAAAAGCATTGATACTGGCTTTCCAACTACCATTGATCTTCCAAGAACTGTTACTTTACTTCCTTTTAAATCAACATTATAATGTTTTAATATCTCTACTACTGCTGTAGGAGTACATGGTGGAAATCCACTTTTATCTCCCTCCATTACCTTAGCAGAGTTTATTGGACTAAAGCAGTCTACATCTTTTTCTGGTGCAATAACATATTTTATAACTTCTTCATTTAAATGTTTTGGAAGAGGTCTAAAACATAATATACCATTAACATTTTTATCATCATTAACTCTCTTTAATACATCAATATATTCCTCTTGAGTTATATCTTCAGCTAACTCTAACACTTCTGTTGTTATACCGATGTTTTGGCATCTTTTTAGTGCTCCTCTTTCATAAGATAAATCATCACTTCTTGCCCCAACTCTAACTATTGTTAGTTTAGGATTTATACCTTCTTTTACTAGTAAATCAACTTCTTTTATTAATTCTTCACTAATCTTATCAGCTACAGGTTTTCCTTTTATAATTTGTCCTTTAGTTGACATTCCTTCCATACATTCACAACTCCCCTACAAGCAAACTTAAATTAATTTATTCTATATACCACATATTAATAACATAGTATCTACTTTCGTCATTTAAAAATTATTTTCCAAGAGCTTTTTCAACTTTGGCATAAACTTCATCACAAATTTTTACACCATCTTCAACTAACTTATCTACTTCTGTTTTTACCTTATTAACATATTCTTTATCTTGTATAGAATTTATATTTATAACTACATTTAATTGTCCACCAAGTATAGCAGCTCTTAAACACTGAACTCCTACACCGACATCACTTATAGCAAGTCTTGAACCTTTATCAACTAAATCTTCATGTAACTTAATAGCTTCATAGCAAACTCTTACTATGTTTAATGGTACTTCACAAGCAACTTTTAATGCTTTTTCCATTGTTTCTGCTTTTATTCTTTTTTCTTCTTCTGTTTCTTTGGGAAGCCCATAAGCTTTTGATAGTGGTAAGAAACATTCTGCATCATCATCTATCATTTTTAATAAATCTTTTTCTAACTTTCCTGCCTTACTTAATATCTCTTTTACACTTTCTTCATACTCAGCATACTTCTTCTTTCCTATTGTAAGGTTACACACCATACTACCTAGAGCCATACCAATTGCACCAACTAGTGCGGCAGCCCCCCCGCCACCTGGTACTGCTTCTTTAGAAGATAGCACTTCTACAAAATCAACACAAGTTTTATCTGCTATTTTCATGATAATCCTCCTTAAAAGGATGTAGGAAAATATCTCAAGTTATTTTAGAGATATTTCCTACTCTTTATTTATAAATTAATTTCCTTAGAATAATCCAACTATTACTCCATTTTCATCAACATCTATTTTTTCTGCTGCTGGAACTTTTGGTAATCCTGGCATCTTCATTATCTCTCCAGTAAGTGCAACTATAAATCCAGCTCCTGCTGATATTGTTGCCTGTCTTACAGTTATTCTAAATCCTGTTGGTCTACCTAATTTAGTTTGGTCATCAGTTAAAGAATATTGAGTTTTAGCCATACATACTGGAACTTTAGTAAATCCAAGTTTTTCTAAGTTAGCTATTTCTTTATCAGCTTCTGGAGTATAATCTACACCATCTGCTCCATAAATCTTAGTAACTATAGCATTTATCTTGTCTTTTATAGATAAATCATCTTCATAGCAGAATCTAAAGTTATTTTCTTCTTCATCCAATAATCTTAAAACTTCTTTAGCTACTGCAATTCCACCTTCTCCACCTTTTGCCCATACTTCAGAAAGAGCAACATTAACACCTAATTCTTTACACTTGTCTTCAACAAGTTTAAGTTCAGCTTCAGTGTCAAGTGGGAATCTGTTAATTGCAACAACTGCTGGTAATCCATATACTTGAGTTATGTTTTCAACATGTTTTAATAAGTTTGGAAGTCCTTTCTCAAGAGCTTCTAGGTTTTCTTCATTTAAGTCTGCTTTAGCAACTCCACCATTGTATTTTAATGCTCTTACAGTAGCAACTATTATAACAGCATCTGGTTTTAAGTTAGCCATTCTACATTTTATATCTAAGAATTTTTCTGCTCCAAGGTCAGCACCGAAACCAGCCTCAGTTATTACATAATCTGCAAAGTGCATAGCCATTCTTGTAGCTATAACAGAGTTACATCCATGAGCTATATTGGCGAATGGTCCACCATGTACAAATGATGGTGTTCCTTCAAGAGTTTGAACTAGGTTTGGTTTTAAAGCATCTTTTAATAATGCAGCCATAGCACCGTTAGCTTTTAATTGTCTAGCTGTTACAGGTTCACCTTCGTAGCTATATCCAACTATTATATTTCCTAATCTTTCTTTTAAGTCAGATATGTCACTTGCCAAACAGAATGCTGCCATTATTTCAGAAGCAACAGTTATATCAAATCCATCTTGTCTAACTGCTCCATCACCTTTTTTACCCATACCATCAACGATATTTCTAAGTTGTCTATCGTTCATGTCTACACATCTTCTCCAAGTTATTTTCTTAGGGTCTATTCTAAGTGCATTTCCTTGGTGAATATGGTTGTCAAGCATAGCAGCTAAAAGGTTGTTAGCAGCTCCTATAGCATGAAAATCTCCTGTAAAGTGTAAGTTTATATCTTCCATAGGAACAACTTGTGCATATCCTCCACCAGCAGCTCCACCTTTAACACCAAATACTGGTCCTAGAGATGGTTCTCTTAAAGCAACTAATACATTTTTGTCTAATTTAGCAAATGCATCAGCAACACCTATAGTAGTAGTAGTTTTTCCTTCACCTGCTGGAGTTGGGTTTATAGCTGTAGTTAGTATTAACTTAGCTTTTTTACCAGTCTCTCTTTTTAGTAGATTGTAGTCAACTTTGGCTTTGTATTTACCATAAAGTTCTACATCATCTTCACCTAGTCCTAATTTTTTTGCAACCTCCCTAATATCTTGAGGTTTAGCTTCTTGAGCTATTTCAATATCAGATTTAAATCCCATAACTGAATCTCCTCCCACAACCTAAATAGATTTAAAATATAATTTTTGTAAAAATTGTATTAATATGTAAAAATTATATTTTATAAGATAATTATACATGTAAAATGGCTTAAAAACTAGCTACTAAGCTATTAAAATATTCAAACTTAATAGCTAGTTATTTATCTAATTACTTATTTATTACCTATCTATTACCTATGTCTAACCTTTAACCAACTTAAAATCCCAAATCAAAATTCTATCTATTTATCTTTAAGTGACACTAATTTATCTTTTATTGCTTTAATTTGTGCTTTCGTTGTTTCACTAGAATCATATGGAGATTGATTAGCTCTATCAGAATCTATAACATCTTGATTATAATAAATAAATCCTAAAGATTCTCCATCTTCTAAATTTTGGATTATAAATTCTTCATCTTCCTTATTTCTAATTTTATTTCCTACTACAAATACTTTATTTACACCTATATCATGCCCAAGTTTCTTAACTTTTCTATAAGTCTGTAGGCTTCTCTCTCCTGGTTCTACAACTACTATAAAAGCATCTACACCTTGGGCTGTTCCTCTTCCTAAATGTTCGATTCCCGCTTCCATATCCATAACCACTACATCTTTATTTTGTAGTATTAAATGAGAACAGAGTCTTTTTAAAAGAACATGCTCTGGGCATACACATCCAGTACCACCAGAATCTACTGTTCCTAATGTAAGTAATCTCACTCCATTGTATTCTTTACAGAAATTTTCAGGTATATCGTCTACTTTAGGATTCATCTTAAACATTTTTCCAAATGAACCTACAGAAGCAGCTGTTCTATCTGAAACTAATTTTTTCATTTCTGATATAGGTACTATTGATTCATATACTTCTTTTGGAAAACCTAGTGCTAAAGCTAAATTAGCATCAGGGTCGGCATCAACAGCAACAACTCTGTATCCGTCTTCAGCAAACATCCTAGAGAGCATTGAAGAAAAAGTCGTTTTACCTACTCCACCTTTACCTGTTATTGCTATCTTCATAATCCCTACCACCTTTATTACTATTTGCTTTTTAGTAGTTAATTTTATAGTTAAGTATTTTTATACACTAAAAATAAACTACAGCTAGTCCTTACAGGAACCAATTAGATTTACCCTACTAGCTTTTCAAAGCAGCATGTATAGTTTTATTCTTCTTCATTACATTGTTTGTATTTTATTTAGTTCAAAATTGTTTTTATTTTCAATTTATTTCTTTTAATATTGTCTATATTTTATTTATTCTGTATATTCAATTTATTTTGACAGTTTTTCTTTAACGCCTAACATTACTTAATTATACTTGACTTTCTTAAATCATAAAATCGTTTTTTCTATATCTTTACCAGTCCTTAAGCTTCAGCTTTTTCTGCCATTTTTTCTTCAACTAATGCTTCAAAGTGAACACGTTTCTTCTCTATATCTTCTATTATTGTAGCTGCCAATTCTTTTGGATTTGTATTTACAGTAAATGTTGCTCCAACTTTATCTTTTAATTCGCTAGTTAATATATCTACTGCTCTTGAAGAACCAGCTATTGGAGGCATTATTCCTAAATAAGTATCTATACCAGAAGCTACAACATAACATCCTATAGCAACTGCTTTTTCTGACATCCATTCTGGAGCTATACCTACAACTGGAAGGTCACACATATCCATATCTAAGTAATTAGCTGCTGCTCCAACTAAATCTAGTATACGACTTATATCAACACAAGAACCCATATGTAGTACTGGTGGGATTCCTACTAATTTACAGACAGTTGCAAGACCTTTACCTGCATATTTTTCAGCTGCATCAGTTTCCATTAAACCAAACTTAGCTGCTGCTGAAGCACCACATCCTGTAGTAACTACTATTATGTCGTTTTTGATTAATTCTTTCATTATTGTTACATGAGCCTCATTTGAAACTCCTTTAGCATTGTTACATCCAACTACACCAGCTGCTCCTCTTAATACTCCAGATTTTAAACAGTCTGTTAATGGCTTAACTGTTCCTGCTGGGTCTATATGAGAGTTTACAACTCTATCTAATTGGTTTACTACTGCTTCTACACTATACCCAACTGTTGCTCCTGATTTTAATTCAGGTATAAGTACTTTTGATTTATCTCTATTTTTAAAGTTTAAAATAGCTTCTTTAACTATTGCTTTAGCATCATCAAGTGCTTGTTCTTCTCTAAATTCAATATAAGTTGAACCTGTTATTTTAGCTTTTGGAGAAGTTGTTACAAATTTAGTATGGTAACAATCTGCAACTCTAGCTAATGCAGGGAATATACATTGAACGTCAACTATTACAGCTTCAACTGCTCCAGTTATTATTGCAAGTTCTTGTTGATGGAAGTCTCCTGCTATTCTTACACCATGTCTCATTGTAATCTCATTACCTGTACAACACATACCAGCTAAGTTTATTCCATCAGCTCCAACCTCTTTAGCTAAAGCTACTAAGTCTGGCTCTTCTGAAGCTAAAACTATCATTTCAGATAATGCTGGCTCATGTCCATGTAATATTATATTAACTTTATTTTCTTCTAATACTGCTAAGTTAGCCTCTGTTCTTCTTGGCACTGGAGTTCCAAATAAGATATCACTTAGACGAGTACCTATCATAGAGCCACCCCAACCATCAGCCATAGAAGTTCTAAGACTCATGTGTATTAAACTATCTATATCACCAGTACATCCTATATGAGTAGAGTGCATTATTGTTGCAATTTCTCTATCTATAGCTCTTGGCTCTATAGCATATTCTTTCCATATTTTTTGTCTTGGTTCTGGTGCATTTTTTATAAATCTTAATGTCCCAAAAGGTTTTCCAAATTCCATTAATGCAATTTCTGCCACTTCATGTGCTACATCATAGATATCTCTACCTTCTGTCTCTACATCCCATTCTTTAGCTAAAGTAATTAACTTAGCTTCGTCTCTTATTTTATAGTTTCCATTTGGATCAGCTAATGCTAATGTATGTGCTATATCTCTAGCATGGTCTGAATGGGCAGCTGTCCCACCAGCAACCATTCTTGCAAAGTTTCTACCTACTATAGTATGCTCATCTGCTCCACATAACCCTCTTGGAGTCTTAGGACTTATTCTACATGGTCCCATTCCACATATTCTACAGCAAACACCTTGAAGACCAAAACCACATTGTGCCTTAAAGCCTTCTTTTCTATCATACATTGTTTCTACGCCTTCTTCTCTAGCTTTAGCTATCATCTTCTGGCTGTTTAAATCAATTGTTAACATTTTTTCATCCATATTCCTATCCCCTTTTTTTGATTTTTAAAATCCCCCAGGTGACTGACTTCATGTCATAAAATAATAAAATAAATGCTTTCTAAGTTGATTATATACTAATTTTCAGTACTTTGCTTTAAATTTAAATATTTTTTTAACAAAATTAGATAATACATAAAAATTTTATTTTTTATACCTAATTTAAGTTAATTTTACTGCTCATTTTTGGCTATTTGTTAATATCTAAACCTACTTTTTTGATATTTTAGTTTAATTAAATTATGTTTTGATTTTTTTAAATCAAATTTGAAATTTTTCTAGTCATTTTTATGTTATTACAGATTGTTTGTGTATTTATTATTTTTCACTACTTTTGGACTTATTACAGATTTTTACTCCCTAAACTTAATTAGTAAAAACTTCTTAGAATAGCATTTTTTCGACTAATTTTTTTGAATTTTTTTATTTTTCCTACTTTAATATTAATTATAGCTTCAAATTGAACATTTGTATATATTCATTTGAAGCTATAATTATTTTTTATATAAAAATTTTTTAATACTGTATTAATTTAGATATTTTTACTATTTTTCTACTTTAATTCATTTATTTCAAACTATTTATTCTATTTCATGCTCTTAGCTACAATAGCTCCATATGCAATGGAATATAATTTAGATTCATGTGAATCAGCTCTTGACACTAAAACTATAGGAGCTTTTGCACCCATAATTATACCTGCTGATTTAGAGTCTGCCATGTATGTAAAGGATTTCCCTATTCCATTCCCAACCTCTATTGTTGGAACCAATATGATATCTACATCTCCAGATACTTCACTTTCAAACCCTTTTATTTCACTAGCTTCTTTTGAAACAGCCAAATCAAAAGCTAAAGGTCCTTCCACAATTACATTGTCACCAAATTCACCTTCTTTGCAAGCTTTTGCTAACATATCTGCATCTACAGTTGCCTGCATCTTAGGATTTACTTTTTCTTTAGCTGCTAAGCATGCAACTTTTACAGTTTCCATACCTAAAGCTTTTGCAGCTTTTATAGAATTTTTTAATATTTTTGCCTTTTGTTCATAATCAGGAGCTATATTCATACCTCCATCTGTAGTTATAAGTAATTTATGGTATTTTTCTAACTCATAAACCATGACATGACTTAATAAACTATCAGTTCTAAGACCGTACTCTTTATTTAGTACTTCTTTTAGTATGACAGATGTATCCAGTAATCCTTTCATTACAAAATCAGCTTCTTTACTTGATACTAATTTAACTGCTATTTCTGCACACTCTTTGATATCATCCTTATCCACTATTTTGATACCACTTAAATCAAATCCTATTTCTTTTGATATTTCTCTTATTTTTGCTTCATTTCCAACTAATATAGGAGTAATTATATTTCTTTCTACAGCATCCTTTATTGCCATTAAAACTTCTTTGTCATGAGCTGCTGCTACAGAAAGTACTATTTTCTCCCCTCCCTTAAGTTGGTCTAAAATATCATCTAATTTTTTTATCAAAAGTAACCCCTCCCTTATATATATTTAACTAAATAATACCATATTTAATATACCTTTTCTCAATTTATTTTTTATGTGATAAAGAATTTATATAACTAAAAGATAGTTTAATATTTTATTCTGGGATTTCATCAATAACTCTTAAAATCTTTGCAGGGACACCACCTACAATTGTGTTTTCTGAAACATTTTTGGTTACAACTGCTCCAGCAGCAATAATTGCATTATCCCCAATAGTAACTCCTGGAACAACAGTTACATTAGCACCAATCCATACATTTTTTCCTATTATGATTGGAGAAGGATAGGTTGTACTACGTTTTTCTGGCATAATACCATGATTAAGTGTAGCCAATACCACATTATGCCCAATTTGTGTGTTATCTCCAATCTCAATACCACCTTGGTCTTGAAAATGGCAACTGCTATTTATAAAAACATTTTTTCCTATAGTGATATTTTTTCCACAATCTGTATAAAATGGTGGAAACATAAAAAATGATTCATCTACTTTCTTTCCAATTAACTCAGAAAACAAACTACGGATTTCTTCTGGCTCATGATAAGAAGAATTTAACTTACTTGTGATTTTCATTGCTTCATTACTCAACTTAACCATAAATTCATGTATTTCTGATTCACTAGAAACAGGTTTTCCTTGATTGACATGTGTTAAAAATTCATTGATATTCATTTTATACATCCTTTCAATATACGCTTTAATTTATTTGTACATTTTAAACAATATTTTTAATAAAAATTAATTTAATTCATTTTATAAGCAATATCATTGCTTCTTTTAGTGTAATATACTACTCTCTATATATCAAATACCTATATTAAATACTTAAATATACTTAAAAAGCATAAAAATTGATATAATTATATAGTAAATAGACTAGTAAAGGAGGGCTGACTATGGAGCTAAGAGTATTAAGATATTTTTTGGCAATTGCAAGAGAAGAAAGTATATCTGGTGCAGCGACATTTTTGCATATAACACAACCAACGCTTTCTAGACAGATTATAGAACTTGAAGAAGAGTTGGGAGTCAAATTATTAGTTAGAGGAAATAGAAAAATTACTTTAACAAATGAAGGTAGACTTTTACATAAAAGAGCAGAGGAAATTATATCATTAGTTGATAAAGTAGAGTTAGAATTCGACAATCCAAATGAGATTGTTAGTGGTGATATATATATAGGAGGTGGTGAGACTGAAGCTATGCGACTTATTGCTAGAACTGCACATCATTTTCATCAAAAATACCCCAATGTAAGATACCATCTTTTTAGTGGAAATGCTGATGATGTAACTGAAAAATTAGACAAGGGGCTTCTTGATTTTGGTATTTTAATTGAACCTGCAAATATACAGAAATATGATTATGCACAAATTCCTGCTACTGATGTGTGGGGTTTACTAATGCGTAAAGATAGTATCCTCGCCTCACAAAACACGATAAATCCAAAAGATTTATGTAATATACCACTTATTATTTCAAGGCAGACACTAGTTGATAAGGCAATTTCTAAATGGCTTGAATACAGTACTGAAAAGCTAAATATTGTTGCAACATACAATTTAGTTTATAATGCTTCTCTTTTGGTGGAAGAGGGGCTGGGCTATGCTTTGTGTTTAGATAGACTCGTTAATACTACAGAAAACAGTAATCTTTGTTTTAGACCTCTATCTCCTTCTTTAGAAGCTAAGTTAAATATTATATGGAAAAAACATCAAATATTCTCAAAAGCAGCAGAAAAATTTTTACTTCAAATACAAAAAGATTTTTCTTCTATCATGTTGGATACATCTAAGTTGGATACACCTGAAAAAAATAAATAATAAGAATAAAAAGTGTGGGTGTCTCAAAATGAACTTTTTAGTTCATAAGGAACTCTTTTTTGTATGAAATCAAATATATTTTCATCATTTCAGCAATAAAAAAGAGGCTTATCTCTATTTTGAGCCAGCCTCACTTAACCAATAAATGAAATACAATTTAACAGTATACTTACTTATTTATTCCAAGCTCTCTTAAACAAGCAATCGTAATTTCATCTTGTGGATTCAATTCATAAGCTCTTTCTATATAGTAAGTTGCGTCATCAATATCACCATTATTTAAATAAGCCATTCCTAAATTACAAAGTATTTCTGGGTCTTCCTTTATCTTAGCCGCTTGTTCAAAATACTCTATTGCTTTATCTAGATTATTCTTATAAGCTTCACAAAGCCCCAATTCCACTATAGAATCTACTTGATTAGGCTTTATTATCAATATCTTCTCAAGATACATCTTAGCCTGTTCTATTTCACCCATACCCTTATATCCAAGTGCTATCATGAACAACAAGTTCCACCAATCCATATGTTCTTCTTCTAATGGCAGTAATTTCTCTAATCCTTCTTTAAACTTACCTTGGAATACAAGTGTATATCCTTCTTCATATTGAACTTTAAAGTCCATCTTGCCTAAATTATCTTGTATCTCAGCCACCAAATCAGCATCTAGCCCTAGTCTTAATGCCTCTTCCCAAGTCAACTTAGTCTTTAGATATTGACCTTGATTATAATAATGGTAACCTAAGTGATAATAACCTAATGCAAAATTCTCATCAACATCAATTATTTTTTCAAGCTTATCCATTGCTTCAAGTAAGAATGCATTCATTGCCTTATCATCCATATCTTTTTGATACTGCTTTGCTATCTCTTGACAAACAATCGCATAATTATACATTGCATCTAAATCCTCTGGATACATTGTTATAAATGATTTTATATATATTAAAGAATCTGTATGTTCACCAATTTCAAAGTATTTTCTCGACATATACCCCATGTATGCTTTCAAATCTAAATCAATATCTTTAGCTAAAGCATTTAAAAACTTCTCATACTCTGCATTGTTTTTAAATTTACTATCTATCCCAATTATATATATCATTGCATCTGCTATAGACATTGAATTTAACTTATCTTGAGCAGTTTTTTCTTTTATTCCTTTTACCAGTACCTCATTTTTTATAGGTACATCTAATCCACCTTTTGGTACTTCATAGCTCTTTAATTTAAACTCTCCACCATGTTTTATCGTTATAAAGGCTAATTCATCTGCTTTTTTTAGCAAATATTTTTCTATTTTAAAATCCATTTTATCCTCCTAAATACTTAAATCTTTACTTTATGAGTTTTAGATTTCTCAAATATTTTTTTATCATCATACTCAAATAATACTACATTTTCTTCTTCTCTTATTTCTGTCTTTATATCATTTTTTAAATCCACAACATTAAATTTAAATGGCTCAAAATGAACATATTTTATTATATGTTTAGCCGGTTTATCAACAAAATTAGGTAAATATGTTGATAAGTTATCATTATCCTGTAAAAATACATGGCATCTATTCTTAAAATCATCCACATCTAGTTTATTAAAAAACTGTGGAATATTTGATGTTTTGCCCAGTGATATATAGTCATACTTTAATATATCATTGAATACATCATTATCAATATTTATTTCTTCATTATAAAAATCCATCAATATTTTATATAATTGATTCTTCCCTTGTGCCAAATCAAAATAACCATTTTCATCAAAATACTTGGCAAAAATCTCAAAGAATTTAAAAGGGCTTTGCTTATAAAATCTGCCTATAATATATCTCATAGACAGCACAAAATTTTTAGAATTATAGTATCTCTCAAGTATATCTTCTATATCCTTTAACTTCAGTGTTTCTTCATAACTTATATAATTATTGTATAAAAATTCATATGGAGCATAATCTTTATATTTAAAACCATGCTCATCTGCAACTTTTCTCATACCTGTACCTTTAATCATCTTTAAAAAGCCTAATTGTAAGTGCTCTATACCTAGATTAAATACATCATTAAAAGAATTCTCAAAGCTCTTATAATCTTCATAAGGTAGTCCTGCGATTAAATCTAAGTGCTGATGTATATTTCTATAAGATGCCACAGTCTGTACAACATGAGACAACTTTTTAAAATCATCCCTTCTTCCTACTGCATCAAGTGTTTTTTCATTTGTTGACTGCACACCTATTTCAAATTGAAAAAGACCTTCTTTACAATCAGCTAAAAATCCAAGCATCTTATCATCTATCAAATACGCTGTAACTTCAAAATGATAAGTTGTATAGCCATTATCGTTTTTCATAAGAAAATCCATAATTTCCATAGCCACTTTTCTATTTGCATTAAATGTCCTATCAATAAATTTTATCTGTGATACTCTTGCATCTATTAAAGCCTTTAAATCCCTTTTTATCCTATCTAAACTAAAATATCTTAGTCCTGGAATAGTAGATGATAAACAGTACTGACAGTTAAAAGGACAACCTCTTGATGATTCATAGTATACTATTCTATTTTCATATTCTTTTGGATTCAAATTTTCATAAGGGCTAGGAATCTCGTCCAGATTTTGAAGTAATTCCATAGGCTTATTTACTATTATCTCACTACCTTGTCTATATACAAGTCCATTTACATCATTTATTTCCATCTTTCCTTGCAAATGGAGTACTAAGTCTCTAAAAATTAATTCTCCTTCTCCATAAAGTATATAATCCACAAAATCATACTTTTTCATTGCATCATAACTATCATAACTCACTTCTGGTCCGCCCAAAGCTATTTTAGTATTAGGTCTAATTTTTTTTAGATTATCACAAAGCTTAACTATATCTCCCACATTCCAGATATATGTTGAGAATAATATTATATCATATTCGTTTTTATATATATCCTTCAAGATATAGTCCAAATCGTTGTTTATAGTATATTCTTTCATATCAACTTCTATCAAATCTCTTACAAATTCTTTTAGATATCTTATAGCTAAATTTGTATGAATAAACTTAGAATTCAACGTTGTTAATAAAATTTTCAAATATTTCTCACCTCTTTTTAATATTATACTGTCTTTTTGTACCCCTTATAGGTTAAAATAGTATATGTAAAGTTTAAATAATATCTATATAATTAATTTATTAATTTCAAGTAATATGAGAAAGGAAGTTTTTTATGGAATTAATTGAAAAAGTATCTATCAACTCTTTGTCAAAAAGAGATTTACTACTTATTATAAAGTCTCTTGAATACACTAATGAAAATACTCAAATTAGTGATTTTATCGAACTTAGAAATAATATAGTAAAAGAATTATGTTTTTTAACTGACACTAAAGAAAAAGATTTTTTAGATTATCTAGAAAAAAATAGTACGCTCTAATAACCTAAACCTTTTTAAACTTTAATATATAAATACCTGATTTAGAATTTATTTTTATGCTTAGTATATTATCATTAAAGGTTTTTGATACAATTGTTATTTGATTAAATATAGGGTCTATTGTAGTATTACCCTCTTCAAGTCTTATAAGGCTTCTTGGGTCTATTTCTTTATTATACGCTTTAACTCCAATTTTATATTTTCTCAATTTAACAATATATTCCGACATAGAAAAAATAAAATCTATATTATCTTCATTTAATTCACTATCTTCACCCAAAATGGATAATATAGATTTTTTTATGCTAGAAGCTCCTTCATTTTCTACAGTTCTATCTTCAATATATACATCATATAGGACATTTAAAACATTTAATAGAATACTTTCTTCATCATAATCTTCAAACTTCAAATCAATATATTTATCAATTAATTGTATTGCTTTAATCCTTGCCATCTGAAACTTTACAATATCCGATTTGTCTAATTCTATAGAAAATCCTATTATCTTGTCTTTAATACTCTGTAGTAATTCGACATATTCTATTTTAATATTATTTATAAGATTGTGAATAACAGAATTATACACTACAGAACCTAATAAATAATCAAATAAAAATTCTTCTTTTTTAAAATAACTCACATATTTTTTTATTAATTTAATAACTTCATCTTCACTTTTTTGAATATTAGTATTCGATAAAATTAGTGGTAATAAAATATTTAAAAAGTTGATATTTCCTATTTTTTCTCCATAAAATCTATAGTAAATAAGTTCATCTCTCAGTCTCTTTTCGTCTATATATACACATCTTTGCGTTTTATCATCTATTAAGGATTTTGTATTTATTATAATTAAATCTTTAAGAGCCCTACTTGCACTAATAAAAGAAGATATATAGACTTTTTTTAGTAATTCGTCATTCATAAATATATCCTTTCTGAAAAATTGAATCTAAATATCTTGTTATTAAAAAAAAAGAGACAGCCCGTTTAAGAAGCTGTCATATATAGGGGGATAGTAGTGTACAAAAATCATTGTAATCTACTATCTATATATTATTATACGATACTACTTTTTTATATGTAAAGTATCAGTTTTCGACATCCCTATATTTTACAGTTATACAAATTGCGTACTAAGTTCTATTTTATTCTTTTTATTTCAACATTTTACTGTATTACATTCTTTCTGGAGCGTGCATTCCCAACAGTTTCAGAGAATTTTCTAAAGTTTGTTTTGTGGCTAGAACTAATGCAAGTCTTGCTTTTCTAACTTTCAAATTTTCTACTAAAATTGGATTTTCATGATAAAATTTATTAAACGCTTGAGCTAAATCTAACATAAATCTAGTTACTATATGTGGTTCATTTTTCTTTAGAGCAAGTAAAATATTCTTATTGAATGATTCTATAACTCTAAGAACTTCTGCACTATCTTCATCAGATAATAGACTATAATCTATATCAGAAGTCACTTCTACTTCTGCCTTTCTTAAAACTGCACAACATCTAGCATGTGTATATTGAACATATGGTCCAGTCTCTCCATCAAAACTCAATGTTCTTTCCCATGAGAATGTATAATCTTTAATTCTACTATTAGATAATTCTTGGAAAACTACAGCTCCAACACCTACTTGCTTAGATATTTCATCTACATTTTTAGCATTTGGATTTTTAGCTAGTATAATATCTTTAGTCTTATCTATAGCTTGATTCAAAGCATCTTCTAAAAATACGACTCTTCCTTTTCTAGTTGACATAGTGCCTTCTTCAAGGGCTACCATACCAAATCCAACATGAATTAAATCTTTTGCCCAATCATATCCCATAAGCTCAATTACCTTAAACCATTGTTGGAAATGCAAGTTTTGTTGAGAACCAACTACATATATACACTTGTCAAAATTATAAGTTTCTTTTCTATATATTGCAGCAGCTAAATCTCTTGTCATATATAATGTTGAACCATCATTCTTAGTAATTAGTGCTGGTGGCATTTTATACTCTTCTAAATCAACAATTCTGGCTCCTTTAGACTCTTTTAAAAGATTTTTCTCTTCTAATAGTTCAATAACCCTGTTCATTTTATCAGAATAGAAACTCTCACCTGCTAAAGAATCAAATTCTATATCTAAAAGTTTATACACTCTGTTAAACTCTTTTAAACTCTCATCTCTAAACCATTGCCATAATTCCTTTGCTTCTTCATCACCATTTTCTAATTTAGTAAACCATGCTCTTGCTTCATCTTCCATTTCGGGATGTTGTTCAGCTTCATCATGGAATCTTACATATAATTTTAGTAATTCTGGAATTGGATTAGCTTCTACTACTTCTTTTTCTCCCCACTTTTTAAAGGCCACTATTAACTTACCAAATTGAGTTCCATAGTCACCTAAATGATTTATTCTTATAGTCTTGTATCCTTGTGAATCATATATCTTATATAAAGCATTGCCTATAACTGTAGTTCTTATATGCCCTATATGGAAAGGTTTTGCTATATTTGGAGAAGAATACTCAACTATTACAGTTTTATCTTTTCCAAAATCACTATGTCCGTAATTTTCTTTTTCATGTAAAACTTTTTTGATTACAGTTTCTGCTAATTGAGATTTATTTACAAAGAAATTCACATATCCGCCTAGTTGTATTACTTTTGTTATCTCTCCACTTGGTTCTATACTTTCTGCTAATTCACTTGCTATCATGTTTGGAGCTTTTCTAAACACTTTAGCTAATTTAAAACATGGAAAAGCATAGTCACCCATGTCCTTATTTGGTGGAACTTCTATAAGTACCTCTATCTCTTCTTTCGATAAATCTTCTATTTTTTCTTTAAGACAATTTGATATTGCTACCTTGAAATCTTGCATCCTGTTGCTCCTCTCTACATTGTTCCTGGTTTATATTGTGCTTATCTCTTTATGTTAAATCAAATTTCGTGTTTTTTCAAGTATTTCATTACAGGGCAAAACACTTTAGTAGTTATGTTTTCTGTATATATTAAAAATACTATAATTGCAGTTTTTAATCACACTATTATTGATTTTTTAAAAGCTTTTTTCTCTATTTTATCATTTCTTATACTACCAAGTTGACTTTATATACCTTTTTTTACTTTTTTATCAGTTTTTTATGCATCAGTATTAACTTCTTTTACTCTTTTATCAATTTTTTATACATCCGTATTAATTTTCTATAAGTCTTTTTCACTCTTAACTCTTATTCCTTCTTCTTCTAATAACCTTGCTGTTACACCTTTACCTGGTATTTTTTTACCTGAAAAACTACCATCATATATTAGATTACATCCACAAGAGGGGCTACCCTCTTTTAGTATTGCTTCGCTACATACATATAATCTTGCTATTTTTAGAGTTTCCTTAGCCCCTCTCACAAAGTTTTCTGTCACATCATTATTATCTTTAGTAATTACTTTTCCATCAACTATCTCAGCAGGTGGTCTTGGTGTAGATAGACCACCTAACTGCTCTGGGCATACAAGTGTAAATTCTTTGCCTTTTAAATATTCCTTAACTTTTTCATTTTCATTATTATCGCCACTATATTTACAATTTATTCCTATTAAACATGCAGATACCAATATCATAAAAATGTGCTCCTATACAAATTATTTTAGTTTAACAATTGTTACTCCTGCTCCACCTTCTCCATATTGACCACCTCTTTGTGATTTTACATGTCTATTTCTTCTTAAAATGTCTTGTAGCCCTGCTTTTAATACTCCTGTACCTATCCCATGTATTACTGTTACAGACTCTAAACCTGCCACATACGCATCATCAAGATACTTTTCGACTTCCATTATAGCTTCTTCTAAGTTTAATCCTCTAAGGTCAACCTCATTTTTTACATTACCAGATTTTGCCCTTATAATATTTCTAGTTGATTTAGTTACATTTGTTGAAACATCTTTGTGTGTTTTTTGTAAAGACTTAAAAGGTAGATTCATCTTCATTATACCAATTTGTACTACTGCTTCTTTTCTCTTTTTATCTACTGAAACTACACTACCATTTTGGTTTAAAGTTATTACCTTGACTTCTTCACCTGGCTTTAAGTCTTTTATCTCCTTATTTGAGACTTTTGGAACTATCATGCTTTTTACTGTTGGTTGAAGACTTCCCATAGAGCTAGTCAATTCTCTTCTAAGTTCTTCTATTTTACGGTTCTTTTCTTTTGAAGCTCTTTCTTGCTCAAGACTTCTAAGTTCCTTTATTATAAGGTCTACTTCTTCTTTAGCTTGTCTTATAATTGAAAATGCTTCTGACTTAGCTTTTTCAATCATCTTATCTCTTTGGCTGACCAATTTTTCAAGTTTTTCATCATACTCTACTTTTAGTCTTTCAATCTCTTCTTTTAATCTTTCAGCTTCTTCTCTATCTTCTACTGCTTTGATTCTATTTTTTTCAACATTCTGTAACACATCTTCTAAAGCTATGTTCTCTGTATTTATATATTCTTTAGCACGTGAAATTACATAGTCACTTAGTCCGAGTTTTCTAGAAATCTCAAACGCATTTGATTTTCCAGGAACACCTATAAGTAGTTTATATGTTGGGCTTAAAGTTTCTATATCAAACTCAACTGCTGCATTTTCTACACCTGATTTAGTAAGAGCATAGTTTTTAAGCTCACTATAGTGAGTGGTTGCTATACATTTAGCTCCTACAGAATTTATATCTTCTAATACTGCTATTGCAAGGGCAGCTCCTTCAACAGGGTCTGTTCCTGCTCCTAATTCGTCAAATATAACTAAAGAGTCAACTGTTACGTTTTGTAGTATTGATACTATATTCGTCATATGAGATGAAAATGTTGATAGACTCTGTTCAATACTTTGTTCATCTCCTATATCAGCAAATACATTATCGTATACACACATACTACTTCCGTAATCAGCAGGTATATGAAGTCCACTTTGTGTCATAAGTGCAAATAGACCTACAGTCTTTATTGTAACTGTCTTACCACCTGTATTTGGACCAGTTATTACCAATGTATGGAAATCTCTTCCTAAATAAATCGTATTTGCTACTACTTTCTTCTTATCCAACAATGGATGCCTTCCATTTTTTATGTTTAAATATTTATCCTCATTTAAAGTTGGTTCTATTCCTCTCATTTGTATAGAAAGTTTTCCCTTTGAAAATGCAAAATCCAATCTTCCGAGTATCTCTTGATTTGAAATTAAGTCTTCACTTACTTCTCCAACCATAGCAGAAAGCTCTGATAAAATTCTTTCTATCTCTTCTTGTTCTCCTAGTTTCAACTGTCTCAATTCATTGTTCATTTCTACTATAGTCATTGGTTCTATAAAAAGTGTAGCACCAGAAGATGACTGGTCATGCACTATACCAGCTACTTGTGACCTATATTCAGATTTTACAGGTACTACAAATCTATCACCTCTTAAAGATATTATGGCATCTTGTAAGTATTTTTGATAAGTAGTTGAACTTATTATTGAATTTAGTTTTGACCTAATGGATTGATTTTTTTGAGCTATTCTTCTTCTGATATCTCTAAGTGTACTTGAAGCGTTGTCAGATATTTCTACTTCACTAATTATCGCATTGTATATCTGGTCTTCTATGTCTTTATATACATATAGAGAATTTGATAGAGATTGTATTATTGGATAATTGAAATCTTCTTCATCACTGCTAGATAGACTATTTTTTAATCTTCTAGCTACTCTTAAAGTATCTGCTATCATAATTAAACTTCCTGGGTCAAGAGATGCACCTACATAAGCTCTCCTTACCTTATCTTCTATATCATGAATACCTTCCAAACCTACTGAACCTCTTTTTATAATAATTGATTGAGCTTCACTAGTTTCTTCTAGCATAGATTTTACTTCTACAAAATCAGTATTTGGGACTAAATTTTCTATATATTTTAGACCTAAAGAAGATGAGGCTTTCTTCTTTAACAAATCTATTATTTTATTGTATTCTAGAACTCTTAACGATTTCTCATTCATTTTATATATTCACCATCCTCGATATTTTAACTTTTTTATTTAATTTTAAAAATGTATGTTTTCAAGCATTTCCAATAAAAACTGCAAGTTTTATTTCTTTTTCATTTCTAAAATTATTATATTTTTTCTCTTTTAGATATATTTTACACATATTTTGTATTATACTATGTATGTAGCTATCTATATATTATACATAAACATGGTTTATTTGTAATATAATCTGTTAAAAAATCTTCTTTAATATTTTTAAAGAAGTTTATTTTGGCTTATTTTAAAAAATAGCTACTTATATAGATAAATTAAGGAGGAACATAAGTCATGGGAAACGTATTGGAAGGATTAAAACCAGAAAATGTTTTTAAAAACTTTGAGAAAATATCTCAAATTCCTAGAGGTTCTGGAAATGAAAAAGGCATAAGTGATTTTTTACTTAGCTTTGGTAAAAATTTAGGTCTTGAAACTATTCAAGATGAAAGCTTAAACATAATAATAAGAAAGCCTGCTACAAAAGGATATGAAAATTGTCCAGGTGTAGTTCTTCAAGGACATATGGATATGGTTTGTGAAAAAGAAAAGGATGTTGAACATGATTTTCTTAAAGACCCTATAAAATTAAGAATTGATGGTGACATGATATATGCTACTGGAACTACTCTAGGAGCTGATAATGGTATAGCTGTTGCTATGGGTATGGCTATATTAGAAGACAACACTTTAGAGCATCCAGCACTAGAAGTTTTAGTTACTGTTAATGAAGAAGATGGTATGAATGGTGCAGATGCACTAGACCCTAGCTTAATTAAAGGTCAATATATTCTAAATATGGACTCCGAGGAGGAAGGATACTTATTAGTTAGCTGTGCTGGTGGTAAAACTTGTGTTGTTAGTTTACCTGTTGAATACAAAAAAGTTGAAGGTGACAAGCAAGGATTATTAGTTGAAGTTAGTGGACTATTAGGTGGACACTCTGGTATGGAGATTGTCTTACAAAGAGCTAATGCTAATAAAGCAATAGCTAGAGTATTAAGTGTTTTAGATGTTGATTATGAATTAGCTTCTGTTGATGGTGGTACTAAGCACAATGCTATACCTCGTGAAGCTAAGTGTGTAATAGCTGTTAATAAGGCTGATGTTGAATCTGCTAAAAAACAAATAAATGATATTTTAACTGCATTTAAACATGAGTTCACTACTTCTGACTCTGGTATGACTTATTCAGTAGCTGAAACTTCTGTAGATAAAGTTCTTACTAAAGATTGTAAAGAAAAAGTTGTTCAAATGTCTTGCTTAACTCCTCATGGAGTTCAATCTGTGAGCCTTGATATAGAAGGATTAGTTGAAAGTTCTACTAACTTCGCTATAATTGAAACTAAAGAATCTACTATCGAATTCTTAACTTCTGTTAGAAGTTCTGTTATGTCTATTAGAGATGAAATCGCTGATAGAATAAAACTTTTAGCTCAAGCTTTAGGTGCTAATTATAACCTTATAGCTCAATACCCAGCTTGGGAATTCAAAAAAGGTTCAAAATTAGAAAAAATATGTAGTGAAACTTATGAAAAATTAACTGGTAAAGTTCCTACTGTTATGGCTCTACATGCTGGTCTTGAGTGTGGATTATTACTTGATAAACTTCCTCATGCTGAAGCTATCTCTATAGGACCAGATATGTTTGATGTTCATACTCCAAATGAACATGTTAGTATCCCTTCTGTAGCTAATGTTTGGGATTATGTTATTGAAATATTAAAATCTATGAACCAATATTAAATTTAAGATTTGATTCTAAATAGACTTTAGTTCTAAGTAAATTAATATAAAATTAACCATGTAAATTAATACTAGTGTTAGTGTCACCATTTAATCTTAGTGTTAATTTATAGAAATAAAGCCTAATGATAAGTGATAGCACGTATCATTAGGCTTTATTGTGATTTTAAATTAATTCTTATACTATTTTAAATCTATTTCTTCCTTCTCTCTTAGAATCGTAAAGAGCATTATCTGCTATTTCATATAGTTCATCATATTCCTGACCACATTTTGTTATAACTACTCCCATACTAATTGATAAACTTTCCCCGTTTGGCAATTTAATAAGCTGAATCTGATTGTATACATTATTACATTTATTAATAAGTTCTTCCTTATTTATTATATCCTTGACATAAACGCTAAACTCATCTCCACCTAAACGACCTACTATATCATCTTTTGCAAAACTTTCATCAAGTATCTTTGCAACATTAACTAGTACTTTATCTCCAAACAAGTGCCCATAATTATCATTAATAGACTTAAAATAATCAATATCTATAATTAATAAAGCTCCATTTTTATCAGTTGATAAATCTAATAAATTTTTTGCTGTTAATTTTCTAATGTAAGCTGCATTATAAATATTTGTTAGACTATCCTTTTGAACCTTATCCAATAACATATTCTTTTCCTCTTTTTCAGAATCAATATTGCATATTTTCCCAATTACATAAACTGGTATATTTCTGTCATTATAAATTATTTTTGAAGTAATTCTAATCCAGTGAAAAGTATCATCGGAAATAAGAGTATATATTTCAGTTGTTCCATTTTCTTGTGATTTAATTACATCAAAAAACTTTTTATTGTATTCTCTTCTTATTTCTTTTTTAGCATCTGTTATATTATCATTTTCACTATTATTATTTTTATTTACACCATAATAGGTATCAATTCCTTTTCCTTGCATAGAAATTATCAATTTATCTTTTTTATAATCATACTCAAAAAAGTATTCACTTGCCATTTCATATACTTGAGTATGTTTTTTAAGTTCTAAAGATATTTTCTCATTCATACTTGTACGAGTATGTAAACTAAATGCCATAAATCCAATAACACAAATTAATAAACTTGATACAATAAAAACAGTCTCAATTGGATTTTGTTGCATAATATAAAGCAGTGAAAAATCTTGTCTATAGGTAGTATTTTGATAAATAATTGATTGCATTTTTTCTGATGAAATACTTATAATAGCTTTATTAAATATGTTCAATAATTCTTGTTTATTTGGTTTAGTTACCCCAAAACAAATACGCTGTGCTTCATAAGTCTGTGGAACTAGACGTACGTCTTTATACTTAGGTTGATTCATATAATACTGCATAGAATAACCTTCACCATAAGTATAATCTACATATCCTTTATTGACAGCTTCTATACACTCTTCTAAAGTATCATACCATACAATATCCCCTTTAAAATGACTCTCATAAGCAATATCTTTAGTTAGAGCTAGACGTTTCCCATCTAAACTATTCTCATTTAATTTATTGTTAATCATCATAGCATATTGAGTGGAAATAAATGGCCGAGACATAATTATATTGTGTTTCCGGGAATATTCATAATCATAAATCATTCCTGCTACAATATCAATTTCATGATTTTTAGTCATTTTTTCCAAATTTGCTTGTGACTTCACAGGCACAAGCTCAAATTCCAATCCTGTTTTGTCAGATATATGATTTAATAAATCAATTGATATACCTTTTAATTCACTTGTATCTTTATATATATTCTGAAATGGTGGTTTATTTAAAGGCACCCCCACCCTTAATTTTTCTGTATCTTTAATGAATTTAGTTTCTTCATCAGACAAAAACATCTTATTATTTTCTGGTGTAAAGTACTTTTCATATAAAGTAGTTGAAAAATATGGGTCCGTCTGTTCAATATTACTAATTGCTGAATTTAGTCTTTGAGTTAGGTCTGTATTACCTTTAGGTGTAATAAAATAAAATGGTTTTGGAGAAAATTTAGCCACAGTACGCACACCTTCGATTGGATTCATACTCACATTAAGAAGTGCATCTGCTTTACCATTCTTTAGTGCTTCTATTTGTTCTTCTTCTGTCTTACAATATACCAACTCGGGTGAAATTAAATTCATCTTACAATATTCATTCAACTCTTCAAGTCTTGTACTAGAATTTTCCATTATAGCAATTCTAATTTTTTTCATGGTTTGTGAACTAATACTATCAATAGCTGTATTTTCATATAATACTTGTAGTACTGTATTTACTACTCCATAACTATTACCTGCATAATTATACATTTTTTCCAATGGTTCATTGTATAACATGCCTCCCATTATATCAATTTCACCATCTTCTAACATCTTCATTAATTTTGTAATAGATTCATTTATTTCTCCAGGAACTTGAACAAATTCATAATTCCATCCAGTATATTGTGCAATTTCTAATAAATATTCATATGTATATCCAGAATAGTTACCTTGTTCATCCATTTCAGTTAGACCTTTTTGAACAGGATAAGCAACCCGAATAGTACGATTATCATTACCTATAGCATTAATACTAAAAGAAAATATGTAAGAAGTGAATATAGATGTAATTACAATAGTTAATAAAAGTAATTTTTTTAAATTCACTACACAAACCTCCATATAGTTAAGATTTACAGTATAAATTACTGCATAAACTTGTAGATATGAAAAAATAGATTAGTATATAAAAGGATATATAAATTTAATCAAAAATTTAAATATCCTTAACATATACAATATACCTAAATTATAACTCATTTATCTATTTATTACAACAAATTTACCCTGCTAAATACTTACTCCATATTCCATAATTTTACAAATTTCAGTGAAGTTTAATCTCTATATTATCTCGAATTTAGCAGTGTTTCTATTTACTGTTCTTTTATATTTCACATCTGGATAACCTAATATAAATGAAGTTATAACTGCTTCATTCTCACTCATTCCCAATAGTTCTTTTATCTTTGGCTCTACATTTGATGCCATAACAAAAAATCCATTATAGCACATTCCCAATCCTTGAGAATAGGCCATAAGTTCCATATTAGATGCAGCCAATCCTCCATCTACATACGCACTTTTACCTAGAGACATGTCACCTACAACTACCATAAGTAGTGGGGCATCATAAAATAAAGAATCATTTCCTTTCTCTTTATATCTTTTGTACATTTTCTTAAATGTATTTTTATACATAGAGCTCACAGGGTCACTATCATCAGTGTCTAATGCTAAGTTATAAAGACCTTCTATTGCTAGTTCTTTTACTTCTTTTAGTTTTTCTTTTACTAATATGTATCTTATAGGCTGTCTATTTCCACCTGTTGGTGTGTATCTACCAGCTTCCACTATATTTTTTAGTTTTTCTTCTTCTACCTCTACGTCTTTATATTGTCTTATACTTCTTCTAAACTTAATGAAATTCAATAACTTTTCAGCTTCTAATTCAAATTTTTCACGATTGTATTCTATTACCTCACTTTTATCAAATCCCTGCATTTCTATTGCATCTGTTGGACAGATTGCCATACAGTGACCACAGTTAATACAGAGAATATTTTTTACCTTTGCTTTATCATCCTTAACTTTTATTGCATTTACAAGGCAGTCTGATTCACACATACCACATCCTACACATTTTTCTAAATTTATGTCTATCATTCCAAATTATTCCTCCATTTATAAAAATTTTACTTTAGTATAAAACAAATGGTTTATCTTAATATTATATCAATCAATTTAATTTGCTATAAACTTAAATTACATTCTTAAGTGGTATCTTTAGACTATATTTTTGAAATGTATCATTAAGTTGTATCTTAATTAATCTAAGAAGTTTACACTATAATCTTTTAGTTTCCCATTATCATATACTATCTTTGCACTAAAAACATTTCCAGTCTTAGCCCAATTTAAAAATAACCTATCGCCTTCCCACATATTTAAATCAAATATTTTATCATTATCAACCCAAATTAAATTTCCTTCTTTACAATCATTTAAATCTTTTTCAGATAATTCTCCTTCAAATTCATCTGAAAAATACAAAAACATATACCAATCTTCTTCATCTTTAAATTTTGGGAAAGTTATCAATCCTTTATACGACAATGATTTAAGAGTAAGACCAGTCTCTTCTTTAACTTCTCTGATTACACATTCCTCTGGAGTCTCTCCTTGTTCAAACTTTCCTCCAATCCCCACATACTTACCTTCATGTACATCATCTTTCTTTTTATTCCTGTACAACATCAAAGTCTTATCATCTTTTTCCATATAACAAATAGTTGTAAGTTTCATATATCTCGCCTTGCTTTCTCTTTATATTTTCATTTAATTATTTTCAGCACTTTCAAGTACATCACTTATATTTTTCATTGCATTAAGAGAAAGCTCTGCAAATTCATCAAATGGAATTCCTATATCTTCTATACTTCTCATTGCATCTCTGTTTACATTTGAAGCAAATCTTGTTTCCTTCATTCTTTTAATTACAGACTTTGTCTTTACACTAGTAAGTTTTTTATCTGGATAAACTAAAGCTATGGCAGTTATAAACCCAGTTATAGGGTCTGCTGCATATATAGCTTTTTCCATTAGACTAGTTCTTGTAACTCCCATTCCATCATGATGACCAAGTATTGCTCTGTACATTTCTTCATCACCAAAGTTTTCTTTTTTAAGCAGTTCTACTGTTGTTGTAGCATGTCCTTCACAGATTTCTCCTGGCTTTCTTCCAACTATATCTGAATCCAAATCGTGTAAAAGACCTGCAACTGCCCACTCTTCTTCTTTTTCTGGTTCTAATCTTTTGGCTAAATCTCTCATAACTGCTTCAACAGCATAACAATGTTTTCTCATTCTATCAGTTTCTAAATACTTAAATAAAATTTCTAAAGCTTCTTCTCTCATTTTCACTAATCCCCCTGTTTTTTCATAGATATGATATTTTTATATATCAATACACATAAATTCAAGTTTTTTTATATATTTATGTATATTTTTCATGTTATATCTATTCTACACCTTTGTAGTAGTGTCCTGCAACTGTTCCAATTTCATCCAATTGATTATATAAATCAGTAGATTTTTTCCCAAGTTTATAATCATTACTCAAAACTTCAATATGAGCTTCAATAACCTTTTTAACCATCTCACTATCTTCCACTGTAAAATCTATTCTAAATACATCTATTCCAACTTCATCTAACTCATATAGATTGTCCAACATACAAGTAACCTTTGAATTGTAAATTGTACTTCTACAGAACATATCTTGTGTTATCCTATAATTTGCATCTGTAAAATCTCTCAAAGCATAACTACTTTCCTTACATTTAGCAACTCTCTTATCCTTTTTACAATCTCTAACAACAACTCCCATAGGACAGTATTCTGTAATCATCATAGGAGTATATCCATATATTACTGCTTCAATTTCTACATCTGTATATTTTAAAGTTTGTTTAATTTCATTTAGATTTAATTCTTGCGACAAGCAAACTGTGCTTGCTCCCTCATCTTTAAAATGGTTTATACTTTCACTATTAAATACATTTAAATAACAATCTATATTTAAATCTTTTTCTTTAAAATATTCCATAGAACCCCAATTACCAATTTGAACCTTATCAATTACTTTTATATTATCTAATATCTCAAATTGTTTATACTCTTTATTTCTGACAATCCTTGGTGCTGAATATATTAATTTCTTGTCAGTGACTGCTGTATTAGAACGCTTCAAATTCAAAGTATCTATGTTATTTGAATTTGACAGAATATCTATTTTATTTGGATTTGAACTCATTGATTCTTTAGAAATACTTAAAGACAAAGAAGTATCTAAATCCATGGAAATACTTGAATCTATAGAAATACTTGAGACCATTTGTAAAGCTTTTGATAGTGTATTTATATCTTCATAATAGATTAAATCCACATCATATTTTAATACTGCCTCTAATTGCTCCAAGTTCTTGACTTTAACTCTAATTTTAGGAATTTTATTAAGTTTTTTCTGTTTATTTATTCTAGCTGGTTGGTATTTTAATCTGTTCTTTTTAAACTTTCTATCTTTTATCTTTATTCTTTCTTCATCTAAAAGCTCAATACAATCTCTTCTCATTTGATTTAACACACTTATAGGCATACTTACACCTTCATCCAAATCAATTTCTATCTCTTTTAATTTATAAGGTGTGTTTCCAAGCTTTTGAATTTGTGTTTCTATTTTTTCTTTACTTAAAGCTACTTTTATAGCTTTTTCAACTATCTTTTCTCCCTCTACAACCGATTTATTTCCACAAAAATCACTTATAGAAAGCACTGGTTTTTTACCTAGTTTAATACTCACTTTTGCACTTATATTAGTTTTTATAAACTCTTTATCTTGCTGGAATGTAGCTTGTACTCTATCCATTAATTCGCTATCAGAAGTCTTATATATAAGCTGATTTCTCTTTGCTTCTCCAACAAAATCTAATTCTATCAAGTCCCCTTTATGTGCTATTGTAGTTATCTCTCCATTTTTTATTATCCTTCCAATAGTACCTCCACCTAGGTTGATTCCATCACCTTTTTTAAGCGTATTTTCTAGTATCACCCTAAGTCTTTTGTTTTTTCTATTATAATCTAAAACTTTTCCAATATATAGCCCTTGATTATTAGGTCTATTAGAGTTCATTATATCCTTGCCAACTTCACCTAATATATATCCTTTTGTAAACTTTCTGTTAAATATAGTATACAAATTATTTATTATTTCCTCAGAAATACTTATTTTTTTCTTATCTATAAATTCATTAATCGCTTCTCTATATCCTGAAACCACAGTAGCTACATATTCTGGCTTTTTCATTCTTCCTTCAATTTTTAGAGATAATACACCTGCTTCAATTATTTTATCTAAATCTTCTATAGTGCTTAAATCTCTAGGACTCAATAAATAATCTCCATCACTTTTTACTACTTCCCCTGTATTTATATCTATCAACTCATACTTTTGTCTACATGGTTGTGCACATCTGCCCCTGTTTCCAGACCTATTTCCTATCATACTACTCATAAGGCATTGACCTGAGTAGCACACACATAAGGCCCCATGTACAAAAACTTCTATATCTACAGTTGTATTTTCACAAATCCATTTTATCTCATCAACATTTAATTCCCTTGCTAAAACAACTCTATCAAATCCCACACTTTGAAGATACTTCACATCTTCTAATGAATGTGCTACCATTTGAGTACTTGCATGTAATTCAAAATCAGGTAATAGTTTTTTTATAAGCTTTGCCATTCCTATATCTTGTACTATTAAAGCATCAATATCTATATCATATAAAAATTTTACATACTCTACAAAATCCTCTATCTCATACTGTTTTATCAATGTGTTCACAGTAACAAAGACTTGCACTCCCCTTATATGAGAGTATTTAACAGCGTCAATCAACTCATTTCTATCAAAATTATTTGCAGATGCTCTTGCACTAAAGTCTTTACCACCTAAATACACAGCATTTGCTCCATTTTGTACTGCTGCTTTTAATGAATCAAAAGAGCCAACTGGTGCAAGTAATTCTATTTTTTTCATATTTTTCTCCTCTATTTATACTTGTTAGGTTAATATAATTATATCTATAATTCAAATATTTATATTGAATCTATATACTACTTACTATATTTTAAATACTTCCATTAATTTATACAAGAATTATTTATACTTGATGTATTTCAGTTAACATATACATTACTTAATCTTATTTTAAATATTTCCATTAACTTATACACTACTTATTTCACTTAGAATACTTAGCTTAACTTATACACACTACTTACTTCACTTAATTTGTACACCACTTGATATATTTAATATATATTAAATAATTTATATATTACTTACTATATATAAAGTATATCAAATAATAGCTTCATTTTTTGTAAATTTTCATAAAGCTAATTTTCATTAAATGAATCATCTTTATTGATAAACATAATTCCAAAGACTACTGCCAAAATAAAGAAACATATTAGTATTGATTTTTCTACGAAAATTTTTGTAAAAAAAGTCCCTAAAATAGCTCCAAATATAAAGAATATAATAATAGCATAATACTGTAAACTCTTTTTTATCATAAAAATATTCTTAGTATGTATATAATGAAATAATGTTTCTGTAGCACTTCTTAAATTTCCAGTACACATTGTCGTTGCAAAACTATTTCCATTTACCTTTCTAAAACTCTCCACTTGCATTGAACAAATAAAAGAAATAGCAACATTTACAAACATATTAAATCTTCCTCTAGGAACAAATGAAACAATAAGTATTGTAATCATTTCAATTATAATGATTACCTGACGCCAATGAATCTTTGCATTATTATTTGTAAAATACTTTCTTATATTCTCTGCTATAAACACACCTAACATAAATGCCAAAATAGGAATCAAATAATAAAACGATTCCTTTATATTGCCTTTCGCTATATTAAGCCCAAATAAAACTATGTTTCCAGTCTGTGCATTAGCAAAGACTTTACCTCTTACTACATAAGTATAAATATCTAAAAATCCTCCTGTTATTGCCAATAAAGAACATAAGAAGAATGATTCAGACATCTGACTCTTGCTTGTCATATATAAACCTCTCACTTTCTAATGATAGATACCAACTAAACCTCCCATGACTAAAGTCACAGGATTCCTGCTTCATAGAATTTTGCATACTAAAATATGTCTTACCAATTCTCCACAGGCTATCCCCGTAGTTCCTACGATTATTACATAAGTTATCTATTATCAAAATTATTTTAAATACTGTTTTTCATTAACATATAAAAATTATTTATACATCATTTATATTTATACATTAAAAGAAGCTGTCTCAAAAAACAAGAGAGACAGCAAATCTTTTAATTTATTCCACGTTTTTTACATCATTGTTTAACCCTGTACATTTTAGCTGTAAATCATAAGCTTTGTTTTGAAACTCAGAAGCTAAGTTTTCAGCTATAGTAGCTCTTTCATTTGCTTCTTCAAGTTGAGTACTTAACTCCTCAATCTTGCTTTTATAAGCATCTAACTCGGCTCTAGAACCTTCTGTCGTATTACTAAGTTCGAATATTTCTTGCTTTTTATTTTCTATAATCTCAATTAACTCTTTCATCTTAGCTTCAGCTTCACGATTTTCTGCTTCTTTTTCTGCTATTGTAAGCTTTAAAGACTTGATTTCTAATTGAAGTTCTTCATTAGATGCTCCAACCTTCTTACTCAATTCCTCATTAGCTTTAATCAATTTTTCATTCTCATCTGAACATTCAAATAAAAGGTCTGATATATTTAATGCAGTCAATATCGCAGCAACTGATAAGCTTAATTTCGGGTTTTGACGTGTTATTTTATCCATTTCTTTGTCTACAAAATCAGCAATACTAATCATAAACTTCTCTGATTTGTCTCCAACCATTGGATATTCAGCGCCATGGATTTTAACCATTACTTTGTTCATCCTAACCTCCCCGACATTAGTTGTTAATTTGATCTTAAGTTAGCATTCAATTTTTCGCTTAATTCACTTAATATCTTATCATGCACCTTAGCTACATCTTCATCTGTCAGAGTTTTATCCTTACTTCTATAAGTGATTGAATATGCAATTGACTTGTATCCATCTTCTATTTGAGAACCTTTATAAACGTCAAATAACTTGTAGCTCTCTACTAATCCTTGACCATTTTCCTTTATTATATCTTCTATTTGTTTTACAAATATATCTTCTTTAACAATAAGAGCTATATCTCTTGATGTAGATGGATATTTTGGTAATGGTACATAATTCTTTGTTCTATCAGAATTATCAAATACAAAGTCAATATCTATTTCAGCCACATAAACTCTTTGACCTAGATTGTAGTTTTCTATAACATCTGGATGCAATTCACCTAATGTACCTACATATTTATTATTATACACTATTTTAGCACATCTACCAGGGTGGAAGGTAGTATTATTATCTTGAGGTTCAATTTCATAACCTTTAAATCCGACATTTACAAGTATAGTTTCTACAGTTCCTTTTAATGCAAAGAAATCAACATCTTTACCATACATACCTATACACATTCTATTTTCTTCCTTAGGTAACTCTGAGTCTTGTGGTATAAATATATGGCCACACTCAAAAGCATATACTTCTTCTATTTTATGAGATACATTAGTTGATAAAACATCTAACATATTTGGTATTAAAGTAGTTCTCATTACAGAAGTTTCTTCTCCTAATGGGTTAAGTAATTTAACAAAATTTCTCTTCGCATTACCTTCTGGTACTCTTATCTTATCTACTCCCTTAGGGCTTACAAATGAATATGTTAATATTTCGTTTAATCCTACAGCAGTTGAATTATCTTTTAAAGCATCCATGAATTTTTGTTTTGAAGTTTTGATTCCTGCTGTCGTATTCCCTTCTAATTGTACAGAAGGTATGTTTTCAAATCCATAAATTCTAGTTATTTCTTCCCATACATCAGCTTCTTGTTCCATATCTGTTCTAAAGCTTGGTACATCTATTTCTAGTTTATCATCAGCTACTAAATTACATTTAAATTCTAATGATTCTAAAATTCCTACAAACTGCTCCATTGGTACATCTACGCCTAAAAGATGGTTAATTCTTTGAGGATTTACTACCAATTTTTTAGGTTCTGGTTTATTTGGATAAACATCTACAACACCTTTTAAAACTTTTCCTGCTCCTAACATTTCAACAAGTTGTGCAGCTCTATTTGCTGCTATTTCTGCAAGATTAGGGTCTAAATCTTTTTCATTTCTTGAAGATGCTTCTGACCTAATACCAACTTTTTTAGCTGTCATTCTTATATTTTCTGGTTTGAAATTAGCACTTTCAAAAAGTACAGTCTTTGTGTTGTCAGTTATTTCTGAGTTAGCACCCCCCATTACACCAGCTAGACCAAGTGATTTTTCTCCATTTGTTATAACTAACATATCTTTATCTAACGTTCTCTCAACATCATCTAATGTTACAAGTTTCTCTCCATCTTTAGCATTTCTTACTACTATTCTTCCAGTCTCTACTTGATTTATATCAAAAGCATGAAGTGGTTGACCAAGCTCTAACATTACGAAGTTTGTTATATCAACTATGTTGCTTATAGGTCTTACTCCTGCTTCTGTAAGTCTTCTTTGCATCCAATATGGAGAAGGTTCTATTTTTACATCTGTAACCATTCTAGCAACATATCTTCTACATAAATCTGGATTATCTATTTCAACTTTGAAGTCTATCTCTTCATCACTTTCTTTTACTTCGATTTCAGGATATTTTACTTTTGTGCCTATAGTTGCAGCCGCTTCTCTAGCTATACCTATCATACATTTACAATCAGGTCTGTTTGAAGTTAATTCAAAATCTATTAAAGCATCATTTAATCCCAAAACATCTTTTATATCTTTTCCTAATTCATAAGAATCTTCGTGGTCTAAAATATATATACCACCTCTTTTGTACTCTTCAATGTAATGTTCATCTATACCTAGTTCAGCCGCTGAACACATCATACCATCTGATAATTCACCTCTGAAATCAGTCTGTTTGATTTCAACTCCTCCAGGTAATTTAGAACCATTTACAGCTACTGGAATATAATCTCCTTCTGATATATTTGTAGCTCCTGTAACTATTTGAACAACTTTATCTCCAATATCTACTTTAGTTACAACTAACTTATCAGCATTTGGATGTTGCTTTATTTCTAAAATCTTTCCAACCAATATATTTTCTATTTCTTCACCATAATAATCTATTGTTTCAACTTTAGTTCCTGTCATTGTCATTTTATCAGCGAACTCTTTTACATCCATGTCTATATCAACATAGTCTCTAAGCCATTTTAAAGATATTAACATCTACATACCCTCCTAATTAAAATTGATTTAAGAATCTCATATCATTTTCGAATAATAATCTAATATCATCTATTTCATATTTAAGCATTGCAAGTCTTTCAACCCCAACTCCAAATGCAAATCCGCTATAAACTTCTGGGTCTATTCCACAATTTCTAAGCACATTTGGATGAACCATACCTGAACCTAATATTTCTATCCAACCTTCATATTTACACATTGGGCAACCTTTACCACCACATTTAAAACAAGTAACATCAACTTCTGCACTTGGCTCTGTAAATGGGAAGTTGTGAGGTCTAAACTTAGTTTTGATATCAGAACCAAACAATTTTTCAACGAAGATATCCATAGTTCCTTTGAACTCTGCCATAGTAACATCTTTTCCAACAACAAGCCCTTCTATCTGATGGAACATTGGTGAATGTGTCGCATCTGGCGAATCTGACCTAAAACATCTACCTGGTGCAATTACTTTTATTGGTAACTCTTGACTTCTCATAGTTCTTACTTGAACTGGAGATGTTTGAGTTCTAAGTAATACTCCATCATTGATATAGAATGTGTCACTCATATCTCTTGATGGATGGTCTTTAGGAGCGTTCAAAGCATCAAAGTTATTTTCAACAGTTTCAACTTCTGGACCTTCTGCTATAGAGAATCCCATTCCGATAAATATATCTGTTACTTCATCTATAATTTGAGTTATTGGATGTTTCTTTCCAACCTTTAAAACTTTTCCTGGTTGAGTAACATCTATTACTTCTTCTCTTAATTTTCTTTCTTTTTCAATAGCATTTAGTTCTTCTTTTTTAGAATTTATGCTAAGTTCAATATGCTCTCTTACCTCATTGGCAACCTTACCAACCACTGGTCTTTCTTCTGCAGATAATTTACCCATTTCTTTAAGTATGGCAGTTATCTCACCTTTTTTTCCTAAGTACTTAACTCTTAAACTTTCTACACTTTCTATGCTTTGTGCCTCTTTTATTTCAGCCAAAGCTGCTTCACGTAAAGCAAGTAATTTTTCTTGCACACATATCACCCTTTCGTTTTTTTGTATAAAAAAAGCCCCTCAATCCCTGTCTAGGGACGAAAGGCTATAGTTTCGCGGTACCACCCTAGTAGTTTAACAATTTAAAAATCATCAAACCACCTCTAACAAACTTAACGCGTTTTTGACGTCAAAGCCTACTATAAAATTTCAGCTTTGTTACTCCAGAGGGAACTTCTCCTGACCTCTTAGAAAACACTCCCAGCCTAGGTGTTTATCTCTTTACTAAGTTTAATCAAAATACTTTCCTCTTTCATTGCATTTACAATATTATATTGTTTATTTTAGTATTATATCATTTCCATTCAAATTATGTGACTATTTTTAATATACATCTAATACATAATTAATTCAATTATTTTTTAAATATAATATACATCTAATATAGAATTAATTCAATTATTTTTTTTAATATATTGACTATTTTTGATACTCTACTATTTAATTCAAGATTATAACATGACATTATATTTATTACAATACATTAAATTAAGTATTTTTTTATTTCATACATCAGTATAGCAGAGCTTATTGCAGCATTTAACGACTCAGCTTTACCATATATAGGTATCTTAACCAAAATATCAGATTTTGATACAAGTTCTTCATTTATTCCATTTGCTTCGTTTCCTATCACCAAAGCTACTTTTGAACCATAGTCTATTTTATCATAAAAATTATCTGTATTTAGGTAACTTGAAACTATATTAAAATCCAATGATTTAAGCATGTCCACAGTTTCATCTTGTGAAGCATTGATTATATTCATATCAAAAATAGAACCCATAGTCGACCTAATTACTTTTGGGTTGTATATATCGACACATCCCTTTAGCGCTATTATGGCATCTACTCCAGCAGAATCAGCAGTTCTTATTATAGTACCCATGTTTCCTGGGTCTTGTATTCTATCTAGAATCAATACAAATTTATCTTTTTTATCTATACTTTCTCCTAATTTTCTTTCTTTAAACGAAACCACACCTATTATACCTTGAGTATTTTCTGTATCCACTAATTCTTTAAAGTTTTTATTAGTAGTCTTATATATCTTTGTGTTTTTTTTATCTAAATCGTCTAATAGTTTTACATGTTCCTTCTTATTTTCAAAGTCCTCATTGATAAATACATAATCAAGATTTGCCATACATTCAAGTGCAAGTACTACTATTCTGTAACCTTCTATTATGAACTTTGATTCTTTATTCCTGTTTTTTGATTTTAACAGTGCTTTCGTATACTTTAATTTTTCATTATCCTTACTGTTTATATTCGTAATCATTTTATCTAAATGCTAAATTTTTATGTTAGCACAACCTCCTTACTCTTTTTTAACTTAAAATACTCTTTACCTAATCTTACATCTAAATCCTACTTTTGATTAAATAAAAATAGTATCATATAACTATTCATAATTATATGATACTACCTACTTTCATTGCAATTAAATATATATTAAATAATAAATTATCTTCTTCTAATTATCCCCTTATTTCCAGATGTTATCGCTGTTATACTAGTGTTTTGACCGATTATAACTAGGATACTTCCAGCTATAAGTTCTTCATCTGGAGAAGGTGTAACATTTATATTTTTACCTGTTTTTATAGCAAGTACAGTTATCTCATACCTAGCTCTTAATTCAAGCTCTACAAGTGTCTTGCCAACCCAGCTATTTGGAGTTACGATTTCAACAATTGAATACTCTGGGTCAAGTTCAATATGGTCTAATATGTTATCAGAAACTAAATTATGAGCAACTCTTACTCCCATATCTCTTTCTGGGAATACAACTCTATCTGCACCAATTTTATAAAGTACTTTAGCTTGTAGTTCATCCTTTGCCTTACATATTATCAACTCTACACCCATTTCTTTGGCTATAAGAGTCGCCATTATAGATGCCCTTATATCAGAACCTATTGCAACTACTGCTACATCAAAGTTACCTAAACCTAATGACCTTAACGCTTGTTCATCAGTAACATCCACTATAAGTGAATGAGTTACCTTGTCAGATACACTCTGAACTGAATCTTCATTTTTGTCTATTGCCATTACTTGATGTCCTAAAAGATGCATAGTAGACGCAACTGAACTTCCAAATCGCCCACACCCAATGACTATATATTGCTTCATCTCGAAACTTCCTCCCTAATACACAATTTGTTTATATTACTACTTGATGCCTAACACCAATAAATTTTATTACTACTTGCTAACTTAACCAACCATAATTCTACCTTCTGCATATCTAACTGGTTGACTCTTTCTTTTACCTCCAGAAAGTATTGCCATAAATAAAGTAAGAGAACCAACTCTACCCATAAACATAAAAATTATTATTATAATCTTTCCTAGAGCATTTAAGTTTGGAGTTCCAGCTAAACTTGAACCAACTGTAGCAAGTGCTGATGTAACCTCAAACGCTGATTGAACTAGTGTAAAATTAGGCTGAGTTATTGAAATAATCAGGGTTCCAAAAATAACTGCTGATATACTAATTACAAATATACCTAGAGATTTTTTTATAGTTGATGGAGCTAATCTTCTTTCAAAAGCTTCTATATCTGATTTTCCTGATAGAAAACTTCTAACTGTAATTATTAAAACAGCTAATGTTGTTGTTTTTATACCTCCACCAGTTGATGCAGGTGATGCTCCAATAAACATCAAAATTATCATTACAAATACACTACTTTCTTGTAAAGTAGCTAAATCAAGAGTATTAAAACCAGCAGTTCTTGCCGTTACTGATTGAAATATTGCTGATAATACTTTTCCCTTTAAAGGCAAGTCCGCCATAGTAGCTTTTTGATTAAATTCTATAAGAAAAATAAATAATGCACCTACTAAAACAAGTGTCGCAGTTGAAAATAATACAACTTTAGAATGTACATTTAATTTTGAAAATCTTCTTTTTCTTACAATATCAAGCACAACAGGGAATCCTAGACCTCCAAGCACTATAAGTGCACAAACAGTCATTGATACTGTAAAGTTATTTACATAAGAATTTAATGATGTAAATGGTCCACTTACACTCCCCATTAAATCAAATCCGGCATTACAAAACGCTGATATTGCGTGAAATACACTATACCATATTCCTTTAGACAAACCAAATTGTGGAATAAAGACAGTTGATAAAACTAGTGCACCTATTCCCTCTATTGTTATGGTTATTATTAATACAAATCTTGTAAGTTTTACAAGACCCGACAAATCAGATTGGTTTAATGACTCTTGTATTAATAATCTTTCTCTTAGTTGTATTTTTTTTCGTGCCATAAGTGAAAACATTGTAGCTACGGTCATAAATCCAAGACCACCAATTTGTATCAATGTTATTATAACTATCTGTCCAAATAAACTCCAATAAGTTGCTGTATCTACCATAACTAGACCAGTAACACAAACTGCTGAAGTAGCCGTAAACAGAGCATTTAATAAGCCTATACTCTCTCCACTCTGTGACGCTATCGGGAGTGTTAACAACAATGCTCCAATTACAATAATCGCAGCAAATCCAGATACCATTATTTGAGTAGGTCGCATTCCATCTGCGTAGAGAATAAGTCTTCTAACTATTGTTTTCAACTTTCTTTATACCTCCTTAACATAAAATCACTACTGTTAAGACCTTTAATTTGTTTATTTTTAGAGCTTTCCTCTAAATTATTATTCTATTATAGTATAAATATTGTATAAAGACAATGATATGAATTTTTATAATTCTTGTTTGGAATATTTCAAATTTATATATATGTCTTTTAATTTAAATTGCACCAAAAACATCTATATTTTTTACATATAACAGGTCTAAAACTATCATAACTTTTACTATTTTGTACTTAAAATTTATTTATCATTTTACCAGAACAAATTTCATATACTTTCTTTGAAGTTGAATTTTTTATATTATTTATAATCTTATCTATATCTTTATGTTAAATTTTCTTAACATGCATTTTTTATATTTAATATAGTAAAATAATTAATAACTATATCCATGATTGGAGGATTTTTATGGTTAAATCCAAGAAAAAAATATTTGTTTTTCTAATTTTAATTGCAGTTTTTATTATATTTGCTTCATACATAAGAAATTATACTAATGATACAAAAAAAGATTCTGCTAGAGGAACTATTCCCTTTGAAAAAATGGAATATAAGCGTCCTGATATAAAGGCTATTTGCGAAAATATTAACATGTATAGCGATAAACTTTTAACATCTAAAACCGCCAAAGAACAATTAAATTTATTTAATGAAGTTGATAGAATTTATCAAGATTTTTATAGTACACTTACTATAGCAAAAATTAGAAACAATATAGATTCATCAGAAGAATTTTACTCTAAAGAATACAAGTATCTTATGAGTAAATCAGTTGATGTTGACATGTCATACAAAGACTTTCAAGATAGATTTGTAACTTCTAAATACTCTAAAGAATTAGAAAAAGAACTTGGAAAAGATACATTTAATTATCTAAAGAACATTGGGAAACTTAATTCTAAAGAAGTTGAAGGTCTACTTAAAAAAGAGCAAGACCTAGTTGTAAAATATGAAGACTTGTTATCTAAGTCTACAGTACCAGTAGATGATATAGAGATAGACTTTGAAGAAGCCTTATCAAGACCAAACCTTAGCCCTGAAGAATATGTAAAAATTTATTCAGATTACTTAAAAAAATACAACCCTATATTTGGTAATATTTTTTTAGAACTTGTACAGACAAGAACTGAAATAGCAAGTAAGCTAGGATTTAAAAATTATATAGAATATGCTTATATGAACCTAAACAAAGACTATTCTCAAGAAGAAGCTAAAAAATTTAGACAAGATGTAAAGGAGTACATAGTACCATTATATAGAGAGATTTCATCAAAACCTGCTGATTCTTCTATTTATATTAAAGTATATAAGAATCGCTCATTTAGGAAATTTGATAAGGTACTTGAAGATATATCTCCAAAACTAAAAGAGAGCTTCGACTATATGAAAAAATATGACTTGTACGATTATTCTTCTGGAAAGAATAAATCTCCAGGAGGATATACTACTTATATAACTAAGTATAAAGCACCTTTTTTGTTTAATACATGGGACAATTCTTTTTTAGGGGTTACTAGTTTTGCTCATGAGTTTGGTCATTTTTATAATTACTACAACAGCATTAATCTAAATAATAAGATACAGCCAAGTATAGACATATGTGAAGTTCATTCAACATCTTTAGAAATTCTATTTTACAAATATTTTGATGATTTTTTTGGTAAACAATCTGAAGCTATAAAAAAAGAACACTTATCAATTGTTCTAAATACTATTATTGACGCTTGTCTTTATGATGAATTTCAAGAAATTATATACAAAAATCCATATATGAGTTTAAATGATATAAATAAGTTATTTTTTAATTTAGAGGAAGAATATGGAGTATCCAATAATGTACTTAAAGAAAAGAATGCTCCATTTTGGATACTTGTATCTCATAACTTCCAAGTTCCTTTTTATTACTTGAGTTATGGTCTTGCTTCTGACGTATCACTTCAGATATGGGAACTGTCACAAGATGATTACAGAAAAGCAGTTGGTGTATATATGGATTTTTTAAATCAAAACACTGATGCAGGATTTAAGGATGTGGTAGAAAAGGTGAATTTACAATTACCTTTCCAAAATGGGAATTTAGAGGAAATAAGCTCTGCTTTATATGATTATTTTGGCATAGATAATCCACTTGAGCTAAAAAATGCTTCTTAATTTCTAATACTTTGTATTCATTCTTAAGATTTAATATTAGCTTTTAACAGGTAATACTTATTTTTAAGATTTAGTATTAGCTTTTAACAGGTAATTCTTATTTTTAAGATTCAGTATTAGCTTTCAACAAGTAATACTTTTTAATATACAATATTGACTACATTATTAATGTTTAATAAAATATACTGATAAAGACGTCAGAAATTTTAAAAACTCTTATCTTTAGAATTTCTGACGCTTTACCTATTAATATAATATTTTTATTTTTTCATATATATAATTAAAAGGATTATGGAAATCAATAAAAATATACCTGTAAAAATTAAGCTAAAAATACCTTTATAAAGGAGACAAAAACATGTTTAGGATAGGCGATTTTTCAAAGCTAAGTAAAATTAGCATTCGTATGCTACGTCATTATGACGAAATTGGACTTTTAACTCCTTCTCATACGAATAAAACGAATGGATATAGATACTATAGTGCAGACCAACTTTCTACTACAAATAGAATCCATGCACTAAAAGATATGGGCTTTGGCTTGTATTCTATAAAAGAAATTTTGACAGAATACAACGATAAAGAAAGTCTTATAAAATATCTAAATATCCATCATTCTCAAGTAAAAGAACAATTAGAAGATACACAGAAAAAACTACTGAAAATAGAAACTACTATTAAAAGAATTGGAGGAAATGATACTATGAAAAACTATGATGTAACTGTAAAGAATTTTGCACCAAAATATATGATGACACTTAGAAGGGTTATACCAACTTATCAAGATGAAGGAATGTTATGGCATCAAGCATTTTCAGAGACAAAAGACCAGAATGTCCAAATTGAATCTCCAAATCATTCTAAAGCAGTCTTTTATGATACTGGATATAAAGAAGATTATGTAGATGTTGAAGTACAAGTTGCTGTATCTGGAAAGTATAAAGATACTGAACATGTTAAATTTAAGACTGTACCAAGTGTAACTGCCGCAACTGCAATTGTTAATGGAAATTTCAATCAAGTTGCAGATGCTTGTGAAGCTATTGGTACTTGGATATCAGACAATAATTATGAGGTGGATGCTCCTATGTTTAATATTTATCATATAAGTCCTGGTAACGACAATAATCCTGATAATTGGGTAACAGAGGTATGCTTCCCAGTTAAAAAGAAGTAACTTTATCTTATATATTAATTGGATAGTATCTTAATTTGTCAGATAAATTCACTATAAGATTGTGTACAAATACTTATAATTTAATTAAAATAATATCTTAATTTTCCAGATAAATTGCTTATAATATTATATATAAGTACCTATAATTTAATTAAGATATTATCTTAATTTGTCAGATAAATTTATTATAAGATTATATACAATCCTTATACTTTAGTTAAACATATTTGAATTACTGATATAAATTAGTTTTTGTAATAAAACAATAAAATAGTAAAGTACAAATAATTTCTTTGTACTCTACTCTTTTTAACTGTTTTGGACAATGGTACAATGATAATCATAAAAAATTATATCTTCCATTCTATAGAAATATGCTCGTTAGTAGTATGTATACTGGTAATAAGTGTATTACATCAAAATTACATGAACCTTGTATGAGAATCATATCTTATGACAAGAAAAGCGTCTTATCAATATTGGATAAGCCACTTAGACTTTAAACAAAGTAAATTTTATATAAGATATTGAATATATAATATAAAAATTCTCTACTATTCTTTCATATTTACATGTGATATAATTTATTAACTCAAAATTTTGTTAAGCAATTGTAATTGTAGAATATTTATATAATCTAACACTTTAATAAGGTGGTGTAATAACTTTGAAATTAAAAATTATTGGTAGTGGCGGTATGTCAATTATTCCAAGTTCATTTTGTAAATGCAAAATATGTGAAGAAGCTAGGCAAAAAGGCAGAAGATATGAACGATTAGGACCAAGTCTATATATTGATGATATAAAAATGTTGATAGACACGCCTGAAGATATTGCAGTAGCCTGCAACAGACAAAAAATATCGGAAGTAAAACATCTTTCAATTTCTCACCATGACCCAGACCATGTTAAAGGTATTAGAATTGTCGAAAAAATCGGCTGTGACTTTATCACAGGCGAAAATATGCCCATTGGTTTTTATGCGCTTCCTGAAGTAATTGAAGATATAAACCGAACGAATCTAGATTGTCTTAAATATTATGGCGATGTTTTGAATTGTATTTCTGTTAATGAAACTTCACATATAAAGATAAATAATTTTGATATTGATTTGATTAACAACAATCCAGACAGGAATATAACCTTCTATGTTATCAAAGAAAATGGAAAAAAAGTCATATACGCCTGCTGTAATCCCAAGCCGTTTACTCATAATGATATGTACTTTGACGCAGATATTTTAATAATAAGTTTAGTTTCTGATGATGGCATATTAAATGGTGGTACAGAACTTAAAGACACACCATTTAAAGATGAAATATTTACTTTAGATGAGATTATTGAAATTAAAAACTATTATAGAATTAAAAAGATTATAGTTACACATATTGACGAAATGTGGGGGAAATCATATGGTTATTACAGTGAATTAGAGAAGAAACTTGATAATATTTACTTTGCATATGACGGTATGGAAATTATAGTATAAAGCATAAAATAATAATTATAATACAAAATCAGTAAATTTCAATTTAATAGTGTAGTCAAAAGAAGTGACTTCAAACTATCACTGCTTTTACCTGTATAAAAATTCAGCCATACATAAATTAAAATCAAAATATAGTTTATCTACATTCTAAACGGCTTATCAACATTAGATAAGCCGCTTTGTCATGGCTTTGTTTGTTCGTGGAAAAGTCTAGCATAGTTTATCACAATCGTGATTGAAACTGTAGCCCATACTCCGTTTGGATTTGATAAACTCTGGCAGGTCAGGAGCTATTTTCAATTTTTCGCAAAGCCGACTAATTTGTGCAGATATTATTTCACTTGTGTTTTAAACAGCAGTATTTTATCTTGTCTACCATTGTGCAAAACGTATAACCTAAATAGAACATCATCTAAAACCCTTATTCCTTAATATGCTGTTGCTTTAACCATACCTTCATCATTATCTTTTGAGGCAATAGTTTTGCTAATAAATGACTGGCTTTTGTATTGATACCATACACAGAAATATCTTTATTTTTCTTTGTATCCTTCAATGCTTTTTTAGCGACAACATCTGGAGTTACTATGCCTGAGAAATTTTTTGTCCCTTTTTTAGCGACAACTATACCTCTCTTAAATAGGTTTGTACTCATCCACCCTGGGCATACAACAATTGCATTTATTCCTTTACTTTTAAGTTCAACATTTAATGCTCTTGTATAATTTCTTACAAATGCTTTAGTTGAACTATAAATATTTTGATATGGCAATGGCTGGAATGATGCTTGTGAAGAAATATTTATGATATGACTTTCCTTTTTCATATATGGAATACATATAAGTCCCAATGCTACAACAGCACTAATATTTAAATCAATCATATTAATAGATTCATCTATACTCAAATCATTGTATGAACAGAACTTTGCAAAACCTGCATTATTTATAAGGTACTTTATACATATATTTTCTTTATTTAAAAGGTTATCAATTTCTTTTACTTCTTCTAATTTTGATAAGTCTTTTGAAAAAACTTTTACTTTACTCCCAAATTCATCTACTAATTGATTTAATCGTGCCTTGTTTCTTGCGATTGCCCATATCTCTGTTATTTCCTCCTCATTTATTAATAACTTTAGAAACTCCTTACCAAAACCACTATTAGCACCAGTTATAATTGCAATCTTCTTATAACTCATAATTTTTCTCCTTTAAAGTAAGTTTATACATTCAAACTTGTAAACTTATTTTTTACAAATAAAACGCCCTCTATTCAGGCGTTATATTCATATCATTTTCAATAAATGATAAAGGGACTTTTAATTACTTTACTAATTTATACAAAAATACACTATAAAAATTATAATCTATACTCTTATTCTAACTCAAATGACCCTGTATAAAGACTATGATAAACTCCTTTTTTATTTATTAACTCATCATGATTACCTCGCTCTATTATTCGTCCATGTTCAAGAACTATAATTGCATCTGAATTTCTAACAGTGGACAATCTATGTGCTATTACAAAAACAGTCCTACCCTTCATAAGATTGTCCATACCTTTCTGTACCAACGTTTCTGTACGTGTATCAATAGAAGATGTAGCTTCATCAAGAATCATCACTGGTGGATTTGCAACTGCTGCACGAGCAATCGAGATTAATTGTCGTTGACCTTGTGAAAGACTTGCACCATTTTGTGTTAATATAGTCTGATATCCATTTGGCAGTCTGGTAATAAAATCATGTGCATTTGATAGTTTAGCAGCCTCAATACACTCTTCATCTGTAGCGTCCATCTTACCATATCTTATATTATCCATAATTGTTCCTGTAAATAAGTTGACATCTTGTAAGACAATGCCCAGTGAACGGCGTAAATCTGTCTTTTTAATTTTATTGATGTTGATATCATCATATCGAATTTTCCCATCTGCTAAATCATAAAAACGGTTAATCAAGTTTGTAATAGTAGTTTTTCCAGCCCCAGTTACACCAACAAATGCTATTTTTTCTCCTGCTTTTGCTTCCAAAACTATATTGTGTAATACTAATTTCTTTTCTGTATATCCAAAATCAACATCAAAGAACTGAATATCCCCTTTTAATGGAGTATATGTTATTGTACCATCATGATGAGGATATTTCCATGCCCATATTCCTGTATTATCAGTTGTTTCAATTAATTTACCATTATTGAATCTAACATGTACTAGTGTGACATATCCATTATCTTTTTCAGGTTCTTCATCAATTAATTCAAATATACGTTCTGCTCCTGCCAACGCCATAGACATCATACTAATTTGCTGTGCAATCTGTGAAACAGGCATACAAAATGTTTTTGACAAGTTCAAGAAAGCTACAATCATTCCAACCGTAATAGAACCTACACTATGTAATGCCATAAGTCCTCCAAAAAGAGCAATTAACACATATTGGAGATTTCCAAGTTGCATAACGGTTGGCATAAGTATATTACCATATTTATTTGCTTGTGTAGAATCTAAACATAAATTATTATTCTTTTTATCAAACTGTTGTTTTGCCTCTTCTTCATGGCAGAACACTTTAATAACTTTTTGACCATTTATCATTTCTTCAATATAACCTGTGATATTGCCTAGTGTTTTTTGTTGTTTTATGAAATATTTTGCACTTATACCACCAATCTTTTTGGTAGCTATACTCATAATGACTGTAACTATTAAAACTAAGAGTGTCAAGGGTACATTACTTATAAACATAGAAATCAATATAACAACTACTGTAATAATAGCTGAAATAAATTGTGGCAATGCCTGTGAAATAAACTGACGCAATGTGTCTGTATCATTTGTGTAATGACTCATAATATCTCCATGTGTATGAGTATCAAAATAACGAATAGGAAGTTTTTGCATATGTATAAACATGTCATCTCTAATCTCTTTCAAAGTTCCTTGAGAAATCTTTACCATAATTTTATTATAGAGAAACGTTGCGACAACCCCTAAGATATAAATACATGCCATTAGAAGAATTGTATATAGTAATCCACTAAATGATGGATTATCTTCAAGCAAAAGTGGAGTGATATAGTCATCAATCAATATTTGCAAAAACAAAGAACTTATAACAATAGTACAAGAACTAAAAAGAATACATATAACAACTGTACCAAATAAAACCTTATGTCTCCCTACAATATAAGATAACAGTCGTTTCCATACACTAAGTACTTTTGTTTCCATTACTTATCATCTCCCTTCGTTTGTGAATCATAGATTTCTTTATAGATTACATTTGTTTTTAGTAACTCCTCATGTGTACCATACCCATTGATTTTACCACTATCCATAACGATAATATAATCAGCATCTTCCACTGAGGAAATACGTTGTGCAATAATAATTTTTGTAGTTTCTGGTATTTCCTCGCTGAATGACTTTCTAATCATTGAATCTGTTTTTGTATCCACTGCACTTGTAGAATCATCAAGTATTAAAATCTTTGGTTTTTTTAACAAAGCTCTTGCAATACATAGTCTTTGCTTTTGACCACCAGAAACATTTGTCCCTCCCTGTTCAATATATGTGTCGTATTTATCTGAAAATGTCTCAATAAAAGGTTTTGCCTGTGCCAATTTACAAGCATGTATCATTTCTTCTTCACTAGCAGATTTATTTCCCCAAAGAAGATTATCTTTAATTGTCCCAGAAAACAACTCATTTTTTTGAAGAACCATACCTACCTCATTACGAAGTGTAAATAAATCATAATCTTTTACATTTATACCTCCTATTGTAATTTTTCCCTCTGTAACATCATAAAGACGTGGTATTAACTGTACCAGTGAACTTTTCCCACTTCCAGTTCCGCCAATAATACCTAATGTTGAACCAGCTTCTATATGAAATGAAATATTTTTTAGACATTCTTTTTCTTTATCATCCACATAACTGAAACATACATTATCAAAACTTATTTCTCCATTTTCCATATGATATACAGGAGTATCACCATTTCTTAATGAACTTTCTTCATCCAGTATTTCTATAATCCGTTCAGAAGAAGCTCTTGCCATATTAATCATGACCATAACCATAGATAACATCATAAGACAATTAAGAATATTCATGGCATATGCAATTAAGCTAGAAAGTTCTCCTGTAGTCATTGTAATTGCATTACTTGAAACTATCATCTTTGAACCAAACCAACAAAGTAACAGTGTACAACAATATATAGAAAACTGCATTAATGGCATATTATATGCAACAATTCCTTCAGCTTTTCCAAATGTCTTGTATATTTTTTCTGAAACACGCCCAAATTTTTTAATTTCAAATTTTTCTCTTACAAAGGATTTAACTACTCGTATACCTGTAAGATTTTCCTGCACAACTCCATTTAAGTCATCATAAATATTGAATACTCTTTCAAAATATGGATGTGAACAGTTTACAATTAAATATAGACCAATCCCAAGAATCGGAATTGCAATTAAAAATATAAAGGATAAGTTCACATTAACCATAAATGCAGCAATCAATGAAAATACAAGCATAAGTGGAGCACGTACAGCCACACGAATAATCATCATGTAAGCATTTTGAACATTTGTAACATCTGTAGTTAATCTCGTCACCATACTGGAAGTTGAAAACTTATCAATATTAGCAAAAGAATAACTCTGTATTTTATAATACATATCCTTTCTTAAATTTTGTGCAAATCCAGCAGAAGCAGTAGCACAAAAACTTCCAGAAAGGATTCCAAAACATAACCCTAAAAGCACACAAACAATCAAAATCGTACCAAATTGTATTATAGTTTGTGTATTGTTCCCCCCAATTCCCTCATCAATCATTTCCACCATAATCATGGGAATCAAAATTTCCATTAAAACTTCCAACACAACAAATACTGACGTTAGTATGGAGGTATTTTTATACTCTCTAATAGAACAAGCTAATTTTTTTATCATACTCTATCTCCTTTTCTAATTAATTTTTAAGATGTTGACTTATTCTAAGTTTTATCAGACAATTTCAATTATCTATAATTCTATGACTCAATTTTCATTTATTCTGTATAGAAATGGATATACTTAGATGCCTAATATTTAGAATTTTATCACGAACGGTTTTGAATGAGAATTTCAAAAAACGCAATAACATTAGATAAAATCTAATGTTATCTTGAAATCATATCATATTGCAATTATACTTTTAATTAGAAAGGAAGGTGCTCTATGAATACTCAACAATTAGAATGTTTCGTCTGTGTTGCTGACAAGTTAAATTTCACAAAAGCAGCTGAAGAACTTTTTTTATCTACCCCTACAGTTACTCATCATATCAAAAATCTAGAGGAAGAATTAGGTGTGAAATTATTTATACGAACTTCAAAAATGGTACGATTGACAGAAATGGGAAACATGTTTTACAGTGATGCCAAGGACATACTCAACAAAATAGAAGTATCACAGAAAAAAATAGCAAAAGCTACTTCTAAAAATACTTCTTTTTTACGTATTGGATGTTCTAGTTATGCTGAACTCAATAAATTACAAAGTATATTGTCAGACTTACGAATTGCCTTTCCACAAGTATACCCTTTAATCTTTGTCGAGGATTATTTTAAGCTTAAAAATTTGTTTAACAATAAACATTTAGATATTATACTTTCAACAAGAGAAATGATTAGGGATATGAAGGAGTGCTCTTTTAAGAAATTAAAGAATACTAGAAATTATGCTATTATGTCTCCACAATCTACCCTTGCTGAAAAAGATAGTTTAACTTTTGATGATTTAAAGACAAACTGTCTAATTATATTGAATCCTAAATTTATACCATTTCAACATGGGAATATATTACAAGAAAAAATAACATTACATTCCCAAAGCCATTTTAATATTGTATGTGAAAATGACCAAGCAAGTATCCTACTTGCAAATTGTGGATATGGTATAGCAATATTACCTGAACACTGTATACCAACAGAAAGTGATGGATTTATTATTCGTCCAATTATTGAACATGCTATCATTGAATATGGTATCGCATATCAAAAAAATGTAAAAGAAAAATATATTCGTTTTTTTATAGATAATTTTGCTTGTTTATAAATAAAAATAAGAAAGAAGAACCTTAAATATAAAGGTTCTCCTATCTTATTTTAATATACAATTCTTTAGTTTTTTAACTATATCTAAGCTTATTTTTAATATAAACATATTCTCACCAATAAATTTGATATTACTATGCACCTAATTATATAATTATGATATAAATTTACTAAATTTTTATTGCTTACTTTATTTTATTGCTTTATTTTTATTATTTCACTTTATTTTTATTACTTATTTTAATGTATTGCTTTATCTTTATTAGCTTATTTCATTTTTATTGCTTTACTATATTTGTTAATGATGTTCCATTTACCATTTTCCTTTCTTAATTCAAGGCTTATTTTTGAATAATAATCCTCTCCAGATTGTGTTACTATAACCTCATCTCCAGACTTATTTTTGTAAATATGTTCTTCTACCTTATTTTTCGTATGACCTACGACAATAGCATCTATTCCCTCTACTGACATTGCAAGTTTTTTTACTTCACTGCTTGGATTTTTTAGAGTGACATTGTTATCTGAATGTACAACTATAACGATTACATCAGGATTTTCCTTTTGCATAACTTTTACCCACTCTTTTGCATCTTGTACTAGGTTGTTGGTATATAATTTTTCTGCATCTTTAGAAGTTTTCAAAGTCTTAGAACCTTTGCTTAAACTTAAGCCACTTAAGTCTTTTTCATCCTTATCAGTATCCTTATCAGTAGTAGTAAGACCTAATACCCCAACCTTTATATTTCCTTCCCTAGTTTCTACATTATGAATTATATACGGTTTTACATAATTTTCTCCAGATTCATCATATATATTAGCCGATAAAACGGGTATCTTCATTTCCTCAAAGTTTTCTATAATATAATCCAATGTAGATTTTTTTTCTTCAAAATTATCTTTATCGAATGTAAATTCATGACTACCAAGTACTACAGCATCATAACCAAGATATACAATTGGCCATTCGTTTATTTTTTTATGTATACCTTTATTTTCATTGTACTGCCACTCTTTAGCCCATTTAGTCATTTCTTTTGTATTAGTATTTAGAAAATCTCCAGTATCTATAAATATAGGTTGAACAGCCCTATCTCTTTCACTAAACAAATTAACTGCCATTTCATCTGAACATTTTGGATTTAGACCAGATGTTGTGATTATATTTACTTCTTTTCCAAACACTTTTAATTCACTATATTTATCTTTTATAAACCACTTATCATTCTTCTTATCTAACTTGAAATTAATCTTTGATATACTATTACCATGAGCTCCAGGCTGTGTTACTATTACTTCTTCGCCAGAACTATTTTTATATGTGTGTTGCTCTATTTTTTTATGCGTATGACCTGCTACAATAACATCTATTCCCTCTACAGTTGTTGCTAGTTCTTTTATTCTATTTCCTGGATTTTTAGGTTTTTTTGGTTCTTCACCTGAATGTACAATAGCAATTATTATATCTGGCTTTTCTTTTTTCATAACCTTTACCCACTTATTCGCATCTTCTACTAAATCATTTGCATATAATTTCCCTTTATATTGAGGTTGCTCCCCAAGTTCTCTAGCTTTTTTATCTTGCTCGAAATTTTTAAATCTTGAACGTTCTCCTACTTCTTTTATAGTCAGACCAAGTATTCCAACCTTTACATCTCCCTTATCAGTCTTTACATTTTTCATTACATACGGCTTTACATAGTTTTCTCCAGATTGTTCATATACATTTGCTGACACTAATGGTATGTTATTATTTTTAAAATCAGAAACCAATTTATCAAGGCTTTGCTTGTCATTAGAAACAAATTCATGATTTCCAAATGTAACTGCATCATATTTCAACTTTGCCATTTCTTTAGCTATGGGAACCTCACCTTCACGTGGTTCAGCTATTTTTTTGTACTCCGGTATACCATCTTTAAACCTCACTAATTTTTGTCCAGTAAACCACTTGTTCATTTCACTACTTTGCATATCAAAAAAATCACCTGCATCTACCATAAGCAGATTCTCATCATATTTTCTTTCTTTATCCACATAAGAGACCAAATTATCTGGAATAATTGAATGTAAATCACTTGTAGCGAGTACATTGATTTCTGTATCTTTAGTACTTTGACATCCTACGAGTAATACTATTAAAAATATTATTAGTGCTACTATAATAAATTTTATTTTCATAAAAGCCTCCCCCTTAGATTTTTGGATGATAATAAAATTTAATATCATGCTTTATCTTTATTATAATAAGTTTGTACTATTTATTATACTAAAAGAACTATACGTAAATTCCTTTTTAATCAAATCTACATATAGTTCTCAATATTTTTTATTAGTCAAACAAGACTTACTCTAGTGCACTTAAATTATCAATTAAAACTTTCCCTAGTATACTCACAATATATTTACTACAATGTTTGAAATTTTCTCTTAATACTCTTGAACTAAAACCTTTTACTACTTTATGGATTCCAAATTGTGGGTCACATGATATTACTAAATGAACATGGTATTTGTCTATTTCCATTTCTATTATTTCTGCTTCAAGTTCATCTGCTTTATATGTTATTATCTCCTTTAACATCTTTTCTACTTCGCCAACTAAAACAGGTTTATGATACTTAGGACAAAATATTATATGATATTTACAATCATATGTTATATTTCCGTTAGATTTATACATAAAACCTAATACCTCCTACACATAATCTATCATTCGTAGTGTTAGGTTGCAAGTATTATTCTGACTTTTATTTATATTAAGACCTTGCCTTTCATCCCCATATCTAAAGAAGGGGGCTTTTCTGCAATTTTATTGTAATTAACCTCATAAGTTTCAGCCCCTTTACTTTAAATATGTCATATATATACAATTTTTCCTTAAATATATCATATCACTTTATATGTCAGCTTGATATACATTTTATTGTATACACTAAAATAAAATACTATAAATAAAAATAACAGCTCAACATAAAAATCAAACTGTTATTTTTATCTTCTATTTGCCTTCATATTCTTTAGGTGGCGTAATTATTAGTCCTATAGAATGCATTCTTCTACCTTTTTCCTGTGAATTATTTTTCAGAGGTTCTAGTATACTAGCAATCTTTTTGCTTGCTTCAACTATCTCATCAATACTAGCATATACTGGACAGACAGAAAATCCTAAACCATCTTTTATAATATCCTTTTCCTTCCTTTCAGCATACTCATAAAATTCTCTTAAAAATCCCATCATATATTGAGTAAACAGTTGGGCATATTCTTCTCCAGAATTTTCATCTATAATTTTGTTCACATCATTAGCTATATCTAGTTTCATAGCATATACTTTTTCAACAGTTCCCCTTATTTTATTTTCTTCAACCACTTTTATAATGTCATCTTCCAGCATTTTATTAAGGTAACGATAAAGTGTGGCTTTTGATATATCTTGAAATTTTTCTCCTAATTGTTTAGCTGTAGTTCGACTATTTGAAAAAATTTCAAGTATTAACTTGCATTTAATTTGGTTTACAAAACAATCCATCAGTTTATCATTCATATTATATTCCCCCTGTATACGTTCTTAATAAGATAATATTATCATGTTGATAATATTAATTCAAGATTGATTGGAAATTTTATACATATATCAATGTTGCTTTTACGATAACTTTTTATAATTCTCATAAATAATTGTAATAATTTTTATAATAAATCTAAGTAAACTCTATTGTATTGCTTATTTTATTTAGCATTATAAAATTGATTGTACTTGACACTAATAATTCTTTTTCAAAAAATAAAAAAGCCCTTGAATTATTTACATAACTCAAAGACTTTACATATCATGATTCAATACTAAGCTAATTTTGCTTTAGCAACTTCTGCTAATTTTGCAAATCCTTCTGGGTCTTGTATAGCCATTTCAGATAACATCTTTCTGTTAACTTCAATACCAGATAATTTTAATCCATTCATTAATCTTGAATAAGATATTCCATTCATTCTAGCAGCTGCATTTATTCTTTGTATCCAAAGTTTTCTGAAGTCTCTCTTCTTTAACTTTCTTCCTATATAAGCATTTTTTAATGCCTTCATTACGAATGTATTTGCTGGTCTATATAATTTGCTTCTAGATCCTCTGAATCCTTTTGCAAGTTTTAATATTTTCTTATGCTTTTTACGAGCGTTCATAGCTTTTTTAACTCTTGCCATCGTTATGACCTCCTTTTATATCCCTCTTCTATAGTTATTATTTATAATCTGTATCCTAGTATGGTAATAATTGTGCTATTCTCTTAGCATCTCCATCACTTACTAAAGTTGATTTTCTTAAGTTCATTTTAGTTTTTGCAGATTTTTTAGTTAATATATGTTTTTTATAAGCTTTAGCTCTCTTTAACTTTCCAGTTCCTGTTTTCTTTAATCTCTTTGCTGCACCTCTATGAGTTTTCATTTTAGGCATGACAAATTCCTCCTCTCAGTTAATCATCTATTTTTTTGGATCTATAATTACAACCATATTATTCCCCTCAAATGTAGGGGCTTTTGTTGGTTCTCCAAACTCTTTTATTATATCTAAAAACTTAAGCATAACTTCTTTACCTATGTCTTTATGTCCTAATTCTCTTCCTCTAAATCTAAGTTCAACTTTGACTTTATCCCCTTTTGTAAGGAACTTTATAGCATTATTAGCTTTCGTATTTAAATCATTTTGTTCAATACCTGGTCTAAGTCTTACTTCCTTTACAACTATAGTTTTTTGTTTTTTCTTAGCTTCTTTCTCTTTTCTCGCTTGCTCATATCTAAACTTTCCATAATCCATTATCTTACATACTGGTGGATTTGCATTTGGCGAGATTTGAACTAAATCTAAGTTTTTGCTATTAGCCATTGCTTGAGCTTCTTTAGTAGGCATTACTCCAAGTTGTTCACCTGTTGGTGAAAGGACTCTTATTTCCTTATCTTTTATTTGTTCATTGATTGCTAATTCTTTGCTAATTGTAGGACACCTCCAAATTTTTTATAAAATAAAAAGCGGATGACATAATCATCCGCAATATAAGTTACCAAATTTAAACAAGTTTAAATTAATATTAAACTTTAACTTATATTTACCTTACTAACCCTTGGCGTAAGGTGAGAAGCGGACTTCTTCTTTGTTTTATTCTTACCTTATTTACTATATCACTTAATCAAATTATTTGCAACTATTTTTTTTAGTTTAGGAAAAATTTAATTACTTTCTCCTACTACTAATTATATGTCTGTACTACTCATTTTGATATTAATTTTTTACTTATATTAAAAAAATACTACCCCCAAATCAAAATTCTTTTAAAACTATAACTAAAAACACCTACTTAGTCAATTTTATACATAATACTATGATTCACACCCATCAATATATACAATATAACATTTTTTATCATTTTCATTTTATTTAGATTTATCACATTTTATTCAATATTATCTATATTTATCACTTTATTCATCAATTTTTATTCAATATATAAAATCAATCTCTATATACATAAATTCACTTTTTCATACATTTAACAAATTTATTTTTATTTAGATAAGATGTATATTTTTTCCACGAAAAATAAATAATAAAAAATAGTAAATATGGAAAATATAAAATTGATTAACAATAATTAATTACCTGAGGTGTGAATATGAAAATGCTAAACAACTTTTTTAAGAAAATCAACAATCCAGCTCCTGTCTTTGCACAAACAAAAATGGAAAGAGACAATCAAACAGATGATTCACTTTCTACAAAACCAAAGACTACATTTAGAGACGTTGCTGGATTAGACGAAGTAAAAGAAGAACTATTTGAAATAGTCGATTTTATGAAGTCACCACAAAAATATCAAAAAATGGGTGCAAAGATACCTAAAGGAGTATTATTTTATGGTCCTCCAGGAACAGGAAAAACTTTACTTGCATCTGCTGTAGCTGGTGAAACAAACTCATCATTTTTCAATGTTACAGGTTCAGAATTCGTTGAAAAATATGTAGGTGTAGGAGCAAAAAGAGTTAGAACTCTATTTGAAAAAGCTAGAAAAGAAGCTCCAAGTATAATATTTATAGACGAAATAGATGCTGTAGGAGCAAAAAGACATCTTGAAAGTAACAACGAAAAAGACCAAACTCTAAACCAACTTTTAGTTGAAATGGATGGATTTAATAAAGATTCCAATGTATTAATAATAGGTGCTACCAATAGACTTGACTTATTAGATGAAGCTTTACTTAGACCAGGAAGATTTGACAGACACATTCATATAGGTGCACCAAATTATCACACTAGATTTGAAATTCTAAAGGTACATACAGATGACAAACCTATAGACAAATCTGTAAATCTAGAACTTTTAGCTAAAAAAACTCATGGTTTCAATGGAGCCCATCTTTCAAATATAGCAAATGAAGCAGCTATATTTGCAGTTAGAGATGACAGTGAATGTATTACATCAGAACACTTTGACAAAGCACTTGAAAGAGTTATTGCAGGGCTAGAATCTAAAAACTCTGCATTGGTTGAAAAAGAGAAAAAAATAGTAGCATATCATGAAGCTGGACATGCTCTTGTAAGTGATATAGTAGGAATTTGTCCTATACAAAAAATATCTATAGTTCCTAGGGGACAAGCGTTAGGTTATGTTCTTCAACTCCCTGATGAAGATAGATATATATATACTAAGGACGAGTTGATTGGAAAGATAAAAATATTACTTGCTGGAAAGGCGTCAGAAGAATTAATATTTAACCACAAATCTACTGGTGCAAAAGATGACTTAAAGAAAGTTACTGAAATAGCTAACCAAATGGTTTGTGAGTATGGTATGAGTAACTTAGGATTTATGACTATTGATGGAAATGATAAGACTTTCTTATGTGATAAAGTTCAAAAGGAAGCAAATCGTATAGTTGAAATTTGTTATAAAGAGACTTTAGAGATGTTAAAGGATAATCTTGAAGATTTACATTCTGTTTCTAAATTCCTATTTGAAAAAGAGACTATGACTCATGAAGAGTTAAAGGATTTGATAGGAAAAGAAGCTGTAAACTAGTTTAATTTTAAAAGATGAGTCTTATCAAATTTAAGACTCATCTTTTAATTCTATCTATTAATATAATATTATAACTACATAAAACATTAAAATTAAAATTTGCAAACATCCAATGTTAATCAGTAGTAATTATAAAAATAAGATTCTTTCACTTATAGAATTTCCTTTATAAAAACCATTCTTAACATATCCTTAAATATCAATCACTTAAACCGTAGAACCTCTTTCAATCAATTCTGGTTTTAACATTTCAACTACTGACTCTGGATTTTCTTCATTTAATAAAGATTTAAGTATATTAATTGTTTTTTCAATCAGCAAATCTAGTGGCTGTCTAATCGTTGTTAAATTATAACTTTTCCATGAAGCCATTTGAATATCATCATATCCTATCACTGATAAATCTTCTGGTATCCTCAACTTATACTCAAATCTTGCAGCATCCATTACACCAATAGCTATCAAGTCACTTGTGCAAAAAATTGCTGTTGGAGGACTTGATAATGCTAACATTCTCTTACCTGCTTCATATCCAGAATCATAATCATAGTTTGCAGATTCTTCTTTAAGATTATGAATCCCACTTTGTCTTAATTTAGAATAAAATCCAATTTTCTTTTCCATTTCTTCACTTGTTTCTCTTGTAAATTGGATATATCCTATATTCTTGTGACCTTTCTTAAGCAGATATTCAGCAGCCATGCCCCCACCTTCAATTGGGTCTACATATACTGTACTTATTTTTATACCAGGTATAAAACGATTAAAAAGAATCACAGGAATATTATTTTCTTCACAGGTCTCAGCCATCACCTTATTCATGGCTGAAGCTGTAATAATCACAGCTTCTACTTGAAACTGGATTACTTTTGAAATTATACTATCTATGCTTTCTTGTCTAGGAACTTTAAAAACAAGACACTGTTTACCTATCTCTTGAATTTTTTCTACAAATAAATTGATGATTCTGTTATAAAATGGACCTAGACTATCACCAACTATCAATCCTATAACATTAGTTTTTCCACTAATCATTCCCCGTGCAACTAAATTGGGAACATATCCGATTTCATTTGCTACACGAAAAATTTTTTCTCTTACCTCAGGTTTTACACCCTTTCCATTTGCACTACCAAATGCTCTTGAAACAGATGATTGGGATACTCCTGCCAATCTTGCAACATCTTTTGAGGTAGCTGATTTATTATAATGAACTTTCTTTTGATTCATTTAGTATTTCTCCTTAAACATCTAGTATTTCTTCTTAAAATTGTATCAAAAATAATATAATATATTGGATAATAAAAAAAGCTAATACAATTAATTCTTGTTTACCTAAAGAAAACGGCAATATAGATACTCCATCTACTCTATCTATTCCTTGAGAAATAAGGTGATTTCTCATACCAAATACAGTGTATTTTTTAATATCATCTACATTATGATTGTTCTTTAAAATAACACTAAAAATATATCCAAATATCAATGTTATTGTAGCACCTATTGCTGGATTCCACAACCAACTCACATTATATTTATTAGAAATAAAAAATCCTAAAGCTAATCCTACAATAAAACCAATAGATACCCCTTTGTCATTAGCTTTGTATGTAAACATAGCTAGTATAAATACACCTGTAGCTGGTCCAGCAAAGTATGAAATATAGTTACCAACAAGGTCAAGAATTGATTTGATACTTCCTCCAAATCCCATAATAATAAAACCTGTCATAACAACCCCTATAACTACAGTTATAATCATTGTAACTTTTAATGAGGATTCTTCGTTATCTTTTTTGAAATAAAACTCATAAATGTCTTTCGTAAAAACAGTTGTCATACTGTTTAATATAGAGTCAATACTAGACATCGCTGCTGCAAACACACCTGCAATAATAATTCCAATTGCTCCTACTGGAAGTTCATTTAAAATAAAAGTAATCATTATTTCATTTGAAGTTTCAAATGTTCGACCTTCATAAAAAACAAATAAAATTACTCCTACTAATAACATAAAGTAGTAAACTAAATTCATAACAAATGCACTAACTACAAAAGAATTTTTTGCACATTTTAAAGATTTAGACGTTAAGACTCTTTGTACCTGAGATTGGTCAAAGCAGAAGTATCTTATCCACATTACAGTTCCACCAATTAAAGTAGCCCAAAAAGCATTTGTAACTGAAACATCCCTACTGAAATCAAATGTATTTAATTTTCCACTCTGTTGTGCAATTTGTAATGTATCAAAGAAACTTAGATTCATTCCTTTTAAGGCTACAATAATCACTATAAATACAGCACTTATTACTACTATCATTTGAATACTATCAGTCCATATAACTGCTTTAATCCCACCTAATAGAGTATATATAATTGATACAAGGACAACGATTGGAACTAAAGCATAAAGTGACCATCCAGTAATCATTTGAATAATAAGCACTGGAATATATACCATAGAACTAGCTTGAATCAATGAATTAATAAAAAATTGAATAATAGTTAATCCCCTTGAATAATTTCCTAAACGAAGTCCCATATATTCATATACAGATGTTATTTTTAATCTATAAATAACTGGGGTGGTAATGCTCAGTGCAAAAAATATTGCTAAAGGAACTGCAATATTAACCATTACTGGATACATTCCATCTACATATGCCCATCCAGGACCTCCTATAAAGCCATTTGCACTAATCATAGTAGCTGCAACTGATAAAGCAATTGGAATCCATGGCATTGACCTACCTGCTAAGAAATAATCTTCTTGATTTTTATTATCTTTTCCTGAATAATAGCCAATAACTAACATTAACAGCAAATATCCTATTATAATACATACATCAATTGATGAAATCATAAGCCACCCCTTTCTAGGTAATAAAATAAATTCCTAGTATTTTATTCCTTATTATTTAAAGTTTCTGGTAAGAATAACCATACAATAGCACCTGCTACAAAGACCGCTATTGATATATAAAAGATAGTTATCATACCTAAAGTACCAGAAGCCGTACCAGCTATAGCAGGTATTGCAAATGTAGATATAATCCTTCCTCCATTAAATGACATACCAGAGGACAATGAGCGATATTTACTTGGGAATAATTCTGTATAGTATGCTCCCCATGCTCCAGAATATCCGACAGCAACACCTAGTAATATTGCTATCATGTAGAATGTTGTTGTATTATCTCCACCTAATTTTGTATATATAAAAACAAATACTCCTGCTAATACCATACCTATAAAAGGTATTTTTCTTCCAAATTTATCTGCTATTGAACCCCAGAATAAATATCCTACTAATTGACCAATTCCTTGTAAACTATATATAGAACCAGCTACTGATGCTGACATTCCTATTCCTGTTACTAGGTATGTAGTTGCATTATTTGAAAATGCTGAATATGCTGTAAAATTTGCACCTGATAAAAGAATTGTGCCCAACCCAATCCATAAGTATTTTCCTTTATACATACTTATATAGCTAATTTTTTCACCAGTTTCTTTTCCCTTTTTAACTAACTCCTTTGTATACTCCAAATCATCTGGAACAAAGAAAATTGCTAAGATAGCTCCAGCTATAGGTGGTATAATCGCAGTATACATCAGTATTTGCCAATTTGCATCACCTAAAACCCCATATACTTTCCCACCAAAAATCATGGCTAATGAAAATAAAGCAGTTAATATAGCAGCTAGCTTACCACGATATTTACTTGGAAACATATCTGCAACTAAAGGCATTGCTGTTCCAAACACGCCCCCTAACACTACTCCTGTACACAAACGTGCTATTTTCCATAACATAATATTTGTAGGAGACAGCATTGGTATAAATGTTGTCAATCCAATCAGTAAAGCAACACTAATTAAAGTCCTCTTTTTTCCAATTTTTGTAGAAATTACCCCAAAAATAAACGTACCTGGAATTGTACCAAAAGACATAACTGCAAATATTTCTTCTGTTTGTTTTAATGAAAATCCAAATCCGCCCTCTGCTAAAGCATAAATCATTGTTGGTTTAATAAAAGTACCTACCATAAAATTGTAGCAATAAAAAAAGTATATTAAAGCAATTGAAAAAAATGCAATTCCTCTTTTTAGGTTTGAATAGTCTTTTCCTAATATGATATCATTTTCTATTTCAACTGTTGTTTTCATATTTTTATAATTCCCCCTTTTAAATATTAGCCATAATTTTTCTAAAAGTTTAAACTTCTATTTTTCATATACATTCCCTACTTAGATTTTACAAAGTAATACTTACTTATGTAAATTTCAAAACTATTTATACTCTAAACATCCTTATTCTTCTACTCCCATATACATTTGTTTTAAGACATCCATACCATCAAAAGTTATCCACTCTTCTTTTACTTTACCTTGTAGTATGTGATAGTGATTGATTCCCATTACCTCTATATGCTTTCCAGAAGGCTGTCCAAAAAATCCTATACCTTCATTTATTCCACGTAATCTCCATCTTACAGATACATCATAACCTTCATTTTTTTCTCTTTGATTACAAGTTACTCTTTCTACTTCATAACTTCCATTTGGAATTGACGCAAGTAAGCTTACAATCATGCCTTGAATCTCATCATAACCATTTAAATCTTTATCACATATAAAATGTACTACTGCATTATCATGATAGTATTTTTTAACTTCATTTATATATTTATAATTATAAATATGGCTTGTCATCTCAAGCATCATTTCGCCAACAGAATCGTCTTTTGCTTGATACTTAGTTGGCATAAATTGACCATCCATAGATTCACAGATACCATAAGTTGATTGTAAGCTAAGAACCTTGGATTCACTTGCCTTTGCCATATTCTTTGCTACTTCCTGAGGATTTAATCCTAATTGAGTTACAATCCATAAATTATCTCTAACTAACCACTCTTCATGAATTCTATTGTTTGTTGTAGCACAATCAATTACAGTTCTAAAGTTTATTTTACGACCTGTTGCTGGTCCAAAATTACTATCACCTAAGTTAGTTGCTGTAGATAAAACACGATGAGAAGATAAAAAACCATCAGCACCAAAGTTAGACCATATTACATTTTGACCAATTAACCTTCTATCAGGAAAAGCATGCAATGTTTGAAGAGTGTTGGAAATAACATCTTTAATACCAACTAAATTTGAGGAACCACAATGCATTGTAACATTATTGTGATATGTGTCATAAATAACACCGATACCTTTTTCTTCCCAGATATTGTGTGTGATTTTCATAATATAATCTACAAAATCTCTATACTTAGAATCAAATCCAGGTATCTCTTGCTCCCTTTTTGTCTGTATTGAAAAATCATTGTAATCCATTACTCCAACAGGTGTTACTTCGAGTGAATCTCCATAATAAATTTTTGTAGATGACATATTATTTTCCCCCTTAAGCATAACTTCATTATTTTTTGCAGTAATAATATTTGTATTGAATTTATTGGTATCTATTTTATCTGTATTAGCTTTATCTATGTTTATTTTGTTCTCATTAATTTTATTTATCTCACTTCCATTTATGTTACTTTCATTTATATCACTAAAATTAGTTTTATTTATTTTAGATTCATTTTCTTCAACATTACTTGATTCAAATTCGCTCATAGAATCTTTTTTTACTTCATCTTTTTCCGTTATATGATTTTTACTGATAGACTTCATTTTATATTTTTTCTCCCTTTTTAGCATACGTATGCATATTTAAGCATTAAAAATACTTTTTGTTCTCTCAAGAATATCAAGACCTTGTTGTTTCAACCAATAAGGAATATCAATTAACACCCAATTTTCTTGAAGTTTATCTCCCTTACGATAATAAACATCAACAACCTGCATATCTGCTTTAACCTCTCCACCTGGTAATCCTAAAAAACCTCCACATGGTACATTAGTCAAGTTAGGCCATCCAAAGAAACAAGCAAAATTACCTTCTGCAAATCTACATATATGACCATTGAAAGTCTTTCCTTTTAAATTATTTCTAAATGGTAGCTGGTGTTGTTCTTGATATCTAGGTATAGTATAAGAAGCACCAATTCCACCTGGACCATACCAAATCATACCTTTAGCCCAAGATTTTTCAAGTATTTCTGGTGGGCATCCCATAGCACCACTTTCATTTAATTCAGATAAATCATCTACCATTTTATTTACTAATGCTAAAGTTTTTACTCCTTCAACTTCATCTGCATCTTCAAAAAGTAATCCATTATGGTCAATTGGTCCTGGATATACAAAATATGAACCTGTTTGTGGTGGCAATGGATTAACTCCTGCTTGAATCATAAATCCGATTATATCTACAAATAATCCAGTTTTAGAAATTTTGCCATCTTGGACACAGTTAAATTCTGCATATCTTAAACTAATCATTTTACGGGTATGCTTAATACCAAGCCAATCATTATCAAAAAGTCCCATAAAATGTCCCATACTCATTACCCATTCACTATTGTCAAGCTCATTTGTTCCTGCAATGAAAATATCTTGTCGTCTTTGCATATTACTCAATGAATTTTTTAAAGGCTTCCAAAATACATCTGATACATTTTCAATTCCCTCTTGTTCACGAAATGGATATACACCTTTCCAATTATAATCCGATTTCATGTATTGTTTTAAAACATTTTTAACTTCATCTCCATTAGCATTTTCTAACGCTTCAAAGTAATTCCTTACAATTTTTTTTGAATCTTGATATTTTCCCATAATTATGCCCTCCCAGATTTATTTAAGTTATAATTTAACTTTCTTTTCTCAATGCATACGTTTTCTATTTTTATCTCTTTTTCCCTGTTTCAAGTTCTTTTTATGAATACATATGCATTTTTTTAAATATTAACATATATCTAAAATTTTGTAAAGAAAATGTTATCATAAAAATATAATTTATATATAAATAATATACTAAAAATAAAAATTTTATTTCACAAATCACTTAATAGATTGTCTAATTTAATAGGGAGGTGAAGTTATGAGTAAAAAAGCATGTTCTCCAAACAGCATCTAAGTTTTGAATACTATGGAGCCGATATTAAAAATGGAAGCTCAAAAGATATTCCTGATTTATCTCAAAGCATAGAAAGTTCTATCCTTGAAGAAGAATTGAAGTATTCATGTACCAATGTGATGTTGCAATGTTTAGATGTAGAAAGTAGAAATATCACTATACTTAAAAAAGGAGACATATCAAGTAGATGGAAGGGATAAAATTTATAAAGCCAGAAGAAAAGTATATTTATTCGTATTGGCAGACTTTTGATAAAATAGCAAAAGAAAGGAAATATCTAGCTATGGATGAGGCATTTCCTTTTGAAGAAACAGTTGAATTTATCTTAAAAACACCCAATTGAGCTAAACAGTCCAATTGGGCATAAACAACCTAAAAAATCATTTTGTATATAAATTTTTCATTCAACTTATTTTTTTATTTAACTTATTTTTTAGTTCAACTTATTTTTTCATTCACCCTTTTATCTTATATTTTCATTTAACTTCTGCCCTTATTTATCCTATACTTTTATTTAACCCTCGCTACCAAAGAAATTGTATTAAAATACTTACCATTCTCTACTTCCATCATTTTTTTGTCATTTTTAGCATATGAATTATCGCAGTTTAACCAATCTTTCCAAGCTTCATCATGACAATTTAAAGCTTCACATCTCTCTACAGTTACAGACTCAGATTCTGACCAAAGTTCATTCCACCATTTAGTTGAATGAAAGTTCATATTGTCTTGCCAAAATGGAATAAGTTCATCTGGTATACAATCCACAAAATCTTGTTTTAATCCGGGCATTGCCATAGCAAGAATTCCTCCCTCTTTTACAAGAGGTGATATATGGTTATCTAAAAATCCTTCTTTGTTTCCAAAATAATGGTAAGAATCAACACTTATAACTGCATCAAAGAAGCCTTCTGCATAAGGTAATTCATGTGCCTCTGCCTGTATAGGAAATATTCTATCATCCAATTTAAACTCTTTAAATCTTTTATAGTTTTCAGTTGGTTCTATCCATAAATCTGTTGCAAATACAGTAGCATCAAATTCATTTGCTAGAAATATAGAGGATATACCTTTACCACAGCCTAAATCTAAAATACGCATCCCTTTTTCTAATTTTATCTTACTTGTTAATTCTTCTAATATCTTTATACAATTAGGTCCCATCATATTTTTCATGAGAAATTCCTTATCGTATTTATTGCTTTTTGTAAATATCATTCTATCTTTCCTTTCCCTATCAATTATTATTTATTAAATTTTCATATGTCTGATTTTCTATTTTTTAGATGACTCTTATAATGAGCAATCACCTTTTTATTCATTCTTTAACAGTCACTTTTAATGAGTAATCTTATCCATTCTGTGATAGTCACTTTAATAAGTAATCATTCTTTCTATATCTTTTTAGATGGTTACTCTAATAAGCAGTTGTTTTTGATACTTAATAAGTTTTCATTACTTCCACTTTAATCTATATACTAATTAACTTATTTAATTTAGTGCATATTTGACACTTTACCTTTTATTATACCATTTATTCTCATAAATATAATAATTCTATTTTTTTAAAATAAACATTTATGATAATTTAGAATAAACATTTATAAATTCTAATCAATCTTAAATAATATTCTAAAAAAATATCGAAAAATAAAGCTTCTAATCAATAATTGAAATTTTATTTTTAGAGGTAAAGGAATAGAGATAGAGTTTTCAAATAATTGTATAAATAGGCAAAAAAATAAACAGTTAGTCAAAACAAATTTTTACTAACTGCTTATTTTTATTGTTTAATATATTCTATAAATCTTCTAAGTAATACTTTCCTTGTAAAAATTCTGATTCTAGACCTAGATTTTTAAAATAATTGACCATAGCCATACATGCAAATTTTTCTGTAGAATAATGAGTAGCACCTATAACATTAATTAAATTATCTTTTGCTATTTGATGGAACTCTAATACTGGTTCAAAATGTTTTAAAGGTTTAGTAAATCCAGTAATATACAAATTTATGCCAAGTTCAGCAACTTCACTTGCTACAAATGGATAACTTCCTCCTCCTGCCGCAATAGCAACTAATCCATCTTTTAACATAGAATCTCCATAATCATACAATTTGACATCATGACCAACAGTTTTTTTAACTAATTCTTTAACTTCTTCTATGGATTGTAATGATGTCTTACAGATAACCCCTACCTTAATTTTATCATCATATTTGCAAAATGGTTCGACTATTTCTAGACCTAGAGCCTTTGCAAAACTAACAGAAGTTGAATAATCACTATAGTTGTCCAACGGGGAATGTAATACATAAAAAGAGATTCTGCGATTTTTCATCTCTTCCATATAAGATAGTGGTATGTCGTGAAATGGGAAACCTTCATCTGATGCTATATACCCCATTGCATGATGTGAAAAAATCAAAACATCTTTTTCATCTTTGTCTATAACCTGCTTAATTATCTCTTTATCAGGAAAAGTAGTTGTATATACTTTATTAATATTTTGAGCATTATCTAATACTAATCCTATGTACTTTGTTTTAAATTCTGAAGTAATAAAATCATTTTCAAAATTCATAAAACTCCAATCATCATTAATATTTTTAATATCAAATTCCAAATCTAATTTTTTATAAAGTTCAACTGCTTTAATAATAACCACTCCTCTATAACAATATCTTATTACTACATATTAATATAGTAATTTCCCGATAACAAACTTTATACATTTAAATATTTCTACTTCAATTTTGAAATATTATGAATATTAAATTTTATTAATGTATTTTAATGTTATCTTTATTTTTCCTTTATTAATATTTTCTTTATTTTAATTTAATTTATAACATCTGTCAAATACTAGTCCGATATATTATCTTGAATCAATTTTTCTATAATAAACTCTCACTCAATAGTTCTAATTAAAACAATCATTCCTTACTATTTTTACACTGCTTTACAAATTCAATTGGATGTTGAATTATTTTAGAAGTTTCTTCTACAGAATATCCTTCAGCTAAATATCTTCTAGCTATAACTTCCATAGACTCTCCTATCTCAATAATATGCTTATCTGGGTCGTAAATACGCACTACCCTTTGTTGCCATTCATATTTTAGTGGCTTATGAACAAACTCAACATCTTTATAAGAATTGAGTTTTTCAATAAATTCATCAAAATCATCAACTTCAAAGTAAAGTTCCATATTATTTGATTTTTGTATAATTGTATCTGGATTAATCCCTGTAAGCCATGCAAAATCTTCTTGTATAGCAAATCCTCCACTAAAAGTTACATTTTTGCCTAAATCTAACTCAATTTCTTGCTCAAATAATTCTTGGTAAAACTTTTTTGATACTTCAACATCATTTACTGCTAATAACGAAACCTGATATTTCATAAATTTTCCTCCTAATTTTTTATTAATCCTTTATTTCTATTTTATAAATATTTTTATTAATCCTTTACTTTTTCAATATTTTTTATTTTATCAGTTTAAATATGAAAACTCTATGTCATATTTATAAAATATACGTTTTTATCCATTTTAGAGATTCATAGTTTGTATTTTAAAACTCTCTTTAAGTCTTTACAGTTTGCATTTAAAATTCTCTTTAAATCTCACAGTTTATATTTAAAAAGCTACCTTAATCATACTTATATAATTGATAAGTAAAGGTAGCTTTTTAAATTTAATTAAATAGAATATCCATTGTTAATTTATGTTTACATTTAACCTGACTTTGATTTAAATTATAATCCACTTATAATTGATAGCTATATTACTTAAGTAGATTAATATATTGCACAGATACACCTACATATGATTTAGATTAATAATATATAAAAATAAGCTACTTTATACATTTTCTTCGTTCTTTTTTAGATTTTTTATCCACTCTTCAATAAATAATATCTCCTCTTTACTCAAATTAATATTTTCATGTAATGATAACAACAAACTCTTAATAGAAGAATCATGAATATTTCTAAAGAAATCTTTTGTTTCAACACTTACATATTCTTTTTCTTTAATTAAAACTTCATAATGTGTATATTTATCTATCTTTTGAGAATTTAGAAATCCTTTTACTACCAATCTAGATAAAAGAGTCAAAGTTGTCGTTTGTTTCCATTGATATTTTTGCTCCATTCCTAAAACAATATCTTTCGATGTTACTTTAGAATCTGCTTTCCATATAAATTTCATTATCCTTAATTCTGATTGTGGCAACTTTTTTATAGTCATGATAAAACCTTGCTACCCAGAATATAGACAAGCAATATCCATAATAAAATTTTTCGATTAAATACATCTTATACGGATTCATATAAGCTTAGATTTATAAGATATTTTTCAATCTTAATCCTAAATTTAGCTATTTGTACACAGTAAATATATATATATAATGTCAAAATTCTCTCGTATTATATTGCTTAATTTTATGAAATATTTTGTGCTCAGCTATCTATTTTGGATACTTGCCCAGTAGCTCTCCTTTCTTTTAAATTCTTTAATTTTAAGTATTTGTATTTCCTTAAATCTTGTTTCCTTAAAGTTTAACTTCTTAATTTCAGACTTCTTAAAAATAACGTTAATTGTAATCTTAAGACTATAATTTTAGCTTTATTTAATTAAAAAATTCTATATAATTATATTTTGCTATTTTATAATATTTTTTATTTGTATCCTACACAGTTTAAATTTTTTTATTAACTATATTATAAATTACATATACATTTCAACATATATATTTAAATATATATGTAATATCTTAAAATATATCATAAAAAGCTCTACTTTAGTAGAACTTTTGAAAGCAAAAAACGTCAATTAAAAACATTTCTCTTGTTCTAAATAAATAATTATAATAAAATAAACCTTTCATAATTACATAAAAGTTATTATAATTACATATAACCTACTATAATCAAAATATTTTTTAGCATATCATTATATTTTTCTTAAAATTAAAAAACGTTATATAATAATTCTATTTTAGTAGAATTTTTTTGTCAATAATAAAATTAAATATTAATTAAAAAATATGAAAAAAATGGAATTATCTAAAGAATTTAATAACCTTACAATAATTCCAAAATATTATTTCTATGAAAATTTTGATACCTTGAGTAACCCAGCTATAAGCACATAAAGCACAAATTACCCTTTATTTAATAAAACTTGACAAGAAAAGAATTTATCATTATTCTACTCTAATAGAGTTTCTTTGTCAATAAAGAATAAAATTATTTCCAAAATATTTTTATTCTTCATTCTTATCTGTTATTATTTTATAAAATATTACTTAATCAGTGGTAATTTTAATATTGTTTTTAATCCCTGACAATCAATACTCATAATATCTAACTTACCCTTATGTGCGTTAATAATACCTGCTACTATCAAAAGACCTAGACCATGATTTTGACCTTTAGCATATGCCTCACTCAAACCATTTTGAGTCTTTAGTAAATTATTAATTTTTTCTTTACTCATGCCTTTCCCATTATCTTCAACACTTATATAACAAAAATCTAAATCAGATTTAGAAATCACCTTTATATTACATCCTTGTTCATTATGAGTTATACTATTTTGTATTAAATTATTAATGGCTCTTTTTAATAATTTTTCATCTGCATCTATAGTAATATCTTCGTTCAATATATCAAGTTCGATATAAAAATTATTATCTAAATTACTATTTATAAACTCAGAAACAAGTTTTCTCAAAAACACAGAAACTCTAATCTTATTACAATTCAATGCTTGCATATTATATTCAAGTTTAGACACTAAATTTAGGTCATTTACCAATTCTCTAATCTTAATTCCTTGATTACAGATACTAGTTGCTTGCTCTTGCTCCCTCTGAGAAAGACTACTACTTTCTTCAAGCTCTCCAGCATATCCAATTATCATTGAAAGTGGTGTTCTTATATCATGAGATATTCCTGCAATCCAGTTAGACCTAGCTTCATCTCTCTTTTTAAGCTTTTCATTTTTCATTTGTAATTCTTTTGATACAGTATTAATAGATTTTGAAATATCACTAAGTACTCCTTTTTCTTGGAGAATAACTGGCTCACCCTTTGACATAAGCTTCATACCAGTAATAATTGGCTTTATAGATTTAACCATTTTTAATCCTATAAATAAAGCTATTAAAAAAGTAACCATTGCATTGACTATAAGCATACCAATTATTAAAATAGGAAACTGGTTTATTTCTTTAATCGTATAAGTAAGGTTGAATTTAGTATACATGTCCTTTGGATACCCTATTACTAATGTTCCATTTGGATGCTCCCATACATACACAGGGTAATCCTTTAAAAAGAACCTTGAAAACTTAGCTACATCCGTCAAAGTATAGTGATTTGGAATTTCTTTTGGCAAATCAAATCCCCATACTCTATCTCCATTACTATCTATTAGCATTGCCCAGATTTTATTCTTCTGTAGTATTTCCTTACTAGAATCATCTAGAATAAATTTTCCATCTTTTAAAATTAAATTATCCTCAAGCATAATTAAATTTGATTTTATTTCCCTACTATCATTTGTATCTAAATCCCCAGAATATTTAGAAACAAATATTGTATATGAAAACAGGAGAAAGCCTACTATATTTAATACAATAAAAAGCAATGAAATCAAGATACTTGAACCTATAAATCGCCTCAATATATACTTTACACTATCCAAAATTAAATCACTCCTCTTGATTTCTTTTATTCTAATATCTTAATTAATCATCAATTTATATCCAAGACCTCTTACTGTAAGAAGATGTTTAGGAGAAGACGGAGTTTTTTCTATTTTTTCCCTAACCCTTCTAACATGAACCATAAGGGTATTTTCATATCCATACATATCATCTCCCCAAATGGCTTGACACAGTGAGTCACTAGTAACAATTCTACCTTTATTTTCATACAGCTTTAAAAGTAATGAATGTTCTTTAGCTGTTAAAGAAATCTCTTGTCCATCTTTCTCAACACATGCACTATTTAAATTTACAACAACTGAATCTCCAAGTTTAAATACTGGCAACTCTTCTTCTTCTATATGCACATATACGCGATTTAATATACCTACAAGTCTTAAAGTAAGTTCCTTTGGTAAAAATGGCTTTACTATATAATCATCAGCCCCTAAGCCTAAACCAATCAATCTATCCTCATCTTCCCCTCTTGCAGAAAGAAAAATAACTGGTATCTTAGATGTTTCTCTAATTTTTCTCATAATAGAAAAACCATCTCCATCTGGTAAGACAATATCTAAAATTGCACAATCTGGCTTCACATTTCTAAACATCCTAACAGCTTCTTCATAACTTGATGCTAAAAATATTCTACTAAAACCCTCTTTTCTTAAGATTTCATCTACCATTTTTAATAATTCCTTGTGGTCATCAACCACAAGTATTTTTTTATCTTTTATCGACTCCATAATTAATTATCACCCTCCTTTAGTATACCATATACCCATTTTCATAACTTTGCCTCAATAGACTATTTAAGGTTATTGTAAGGTAAACTTCAGCTATCTGAAATGTAGTTAAGTTATTATACTGATATAAGCTAAAAAAAACAATAAACACAGATTAAAAAAGGGGATGAAATATATGGAAATGATAATTAAGACACAAAAACTTTCAAAGGAATACAATAAAATATTTAGAGTAAAGGATATAGACCTAAGAGTTCCAAAAGGAGCTGTATACGGCTTCTTAGGTCCTAATGGAGCAGGAAAATCTACCACTCTTAAAATGCTACTTGGACTTGCTAAACCTACACAAGGAAATATTAATATTTTAGATAAGGAATTAAATGAAAAGAACAGAATATCAATCTTAAAAGATATAGGTTCATTGATAGAATCTCCATCATACTATGGGCATTTGACAGGTCTTGAAAACATGACTATTATGCAAAGACTCTTAGATTTGCCTAAAAGAAATGTAAATGAAGCATTGAAAATAGTAAGGTTAGAAAACCAAAAAAATAAAAAAGTTAGCCAATATTCTTTAGGTATGAAGCAACGTCTTGGTATTGCTATGGCTATAATGAAATTTCCTAAATTGTTAATACTTGATGAGCCTACAAATGGACTTGACCCAGCAGGAATTGAAGAAATTAGAGAATTAATAAAATCACTGCCAGAAAAATATGGTATGACAGTCCTAATCTCTAGCCATCTTTTAAGCGAAATTGACCAGATTGCCACATCAATAGGAATAATAAATCATGGTGAACTTGTTTTTCAAGATAGTATAAAAGAACTTCGTGATAGAGGTCAAAGCCATATTGCTATTAAAACACAAAATCTTGTATCTGCACAAAAGCTATTGAATACTAAAGGATATATGTCCCTTATACAAGATGGATTCTTGACTATTGAAGATTTAAAAGACTCCGATGTAGCCAAAATAAACAGCATGCTTGTCCATTCAAATATTGATGTATTTAGAATAGAAGAACACAAAAAGAGCTTGGAAGATATATTCCTAGAACTTACTGGTAAGGCGGTGACTTTATAATGAAATACCTTGGTCTAGAGTTTTATAAACTTAAAAGAAAAAAAATTATATTGATGACATTTTTATTTGTCGCTGTTGAAATACTGTGGTGCATTATAAATTCAAATAGAGCTATTACACATAATCCAGATATGTTAGGTGGATTTGAGTACTCATATATGGTTATGAGTTTTGCAAGTTTAAACGGCTTATTCTTTCCTATTTTAATAACAATAATTACATCACGTATAAGCGATATAGAACATAAGGGAGATACATGGAAACTTTTAAAATCTTCTGTAACATCTTTAAATAGCATTTATTTATCTAAGTTCTTATGCTCCGTTATTTTGGTATCTGCATCTGTATTGATGCAAATGCTGTCTATTGTACTATTTGGATGTTTTAGAGATGTTATTGAATCATTATCTATATTTTTACTTTTAAAATATACATTAGGAACAATTTTTGTAAGTATGGCTATAACTTCACTACATCTGTGGATTGCAACTGTAATCCCAAATCAAATGATTGCAATTACATTTGGAATGATAGGTAGCTTTATAGGTTTGACATCAGGATTATTTTATCAAGGTATTCGTAGATTGTTTATATGGTCTTATTATTTAGAATTAACACCTCTAAATTATGCTTATGACAATACTGTAGGGTCATCTGTTTACAGAGTAGATATGCACTTTTCACTTACAATTTTAATATTCTTAATTGGAATGTTAATTTATTATATTGGAAGAAATCATCTTCTAAAAAAAGAAGTATAGGAGGGGTTTAAATGTTAAGGAAATCAGTTTTTGGAGAAATCCTAAAGTTAAAAAATTCTTTTATATGGTATGTATTATTAGCACTGCCACTTATAAGTGTGTTGATTGGTTCTGGTAACTTTTATCTGAATCAAGGTATACTCCAAAAAGAATGGTACAGCTTATGGACTCAAGTTAGTCTTTTTTATGGGGAATTTTTCTTTCCTATCTTAATCGCAATCTTTTGTGCATATATTTGTAGGCTTGAACATATGAATCATAACTGGAATAATGTAATGACATTGCCAATTAATTTAAAGAATATCTTTTTATCTAAACTTGTGGTAATTTCAATACTTACAGCTATTACACAAATTTTCTTTGTTATCTTTTATATAGTTGCAGGAAACATGTTCGGTTTTTCTGATAGTATACCTAAAGAACTTACTGGTTGGATTGCTAAAGGATGGATTATTTCCATTTCAATAGCTTCTATACAGTTATACATGTCTATAAAGATTAGAAGTTTTGCCACTCCGATTGGTATTAGCCTTTGCCTTTCTCTATTTGGTATGGGATTAATAGTAGCAAAACCTGCTATCGGGATATTTTTCCCTTACTCTATGTTAGCAAGTGCTATGGGGGTTATAAAGCAATCTGCTTTAAATATTAATGATACTATGGTTACAATATGTGTTGCAATTATTACTACTATAGTATTTTCTAAAATTGCCAATAGAAATTTTAGAAAAAACGATGTTATTTCTTAATGTTGAAACCTCATAATTAAAATAAAAGCCATCTGTTATAGCTCAAACACTTATTTTATTTAATTATATTTGAAATATAAATAGATGGTTTACTTATTAATTACACCATCAGTTACTTTAACACTTATACTTATTACTATAATTGTAATATGAAATCTAAGTTTTGATACATGTTAGTAAATTTTTTATTTATAAACTATATGCCTTCTGTTTAAAGACTATATATTCGATATATTCTTATAAGTAAAAATACATAATAATATTTTTATTTAAAATTATTTAGTGTTATACTAAAAATTTAATGCAAAAATAACTCTTCTATTATATAATAAAAATTAATTAAATATAGCTAAAAAATATTGAATATACTGAATAAATACTTAACCCTTGAGAGATATAATTAAAATGATAATTAGGCAAGAAAAACGATAAACAGGAAGATGAATTACAAGGAATGTATAGTGCTGTAGAATATTCAAAGAAGTTTTTTGAGTAGTTTCTATAAATTTACAACAATATAAATAATAATTTTACGTGTAATGTTTAGATGACCTAAAATCAATTATTTGAACTTTTAGAGTCATCTAAAATTATTTTATAATACTTTTAATTAATAGAAAGGATGTTTGAATATGTTTGAATCAAGATGTGGTGTTCTCTGTAACAGTTGTACAAGAAAGGAACAGGTAAATTGTACTGGTTGCCCAACTATGGAAAAACCATTTTGGGGTGGAGAATGTAAGGTTAAAACTTGCTGTGAAGACAAGGAACTTAATCATTGTGGAGAATGTGATACTTTCCCATGTGATATGCTCTTAAATAAGGGAAAAGACCAAGGTTTTGACCCTATGATAAATATTGAGCAGTGTAGAAAATGGCTTGAAGAAACAGTTTCTAATTAATTATCTTAGAATGTTTTATTAAGTGGTGTATTTAGCCATATGGATAGATTTACATAAAATTTATACCCAAAATAGGGGGTGTCTCAAAATGAACTTTTTAGTTCATG